>CAMVBO010000007.1 GCA_947165745.1 uncultured Clostridia bacterium
AGGCCCGAAGGCAAACGCCTTCGGGCTCTTTTCATAAGCAATGCAGGGAATGCTCAGACAGAGCATTCCCTGCATTGCTTATATCCTGGAGATTTACTTTGCCAGAGCGGCCTTGGCCTTTTCCGCCAGCACCGCGAACGCGGCGGGATCGGAGATCGCCAGCTCTGACAGCATCTTGCGATTGATGTCGATGCCGGCCACCTTCAGGCCGTTCATCAGCCTGGAGTAGCTCAGGCCGTTGATGCGGGCCGCCGCATTGATGCGGGCGATCCACAGGCGGCGGAAGTCGCGCTTCTTCAGCTTGCGGCCGATATATGCATAGCGCAGAGAACGGCGAACCTGCTCGCTGGCCGCGCGATACTGCTTGCTCTTGGCGCCAAAGTAACCCTTGGCGAGCTTCATTACCTTACGCTTTTTCTTCTGTGCGTTGACAGCACGCTTGATCCTTGCCATTTTGATTCGCCTCCTTACTTGTACGGAATCAGTTTCTTCATGGTCTTGCCTTCTGTGGTGGTCAGATAGGCAGCCTTGCGCAGGTTACGGGTGCGCTTGGTGGGCTTCTTGGTCAGGATGTGACGCTTGAAGGCCTGAGCGCGCTTGACCTTGCCGCTCTTGGTGAGATTAAAACGCTTTGCGGCGCCCTTGTGCGTCTTCTGCTTGGGCATGGGATGTTCCTCCTCTCGTTGTTCGGTAAATCAGTCCTGTGCTCTTGGGGTGATGAACATGGACATGTTGCGGCCCTCGATCTGGGGCGCCTTGTCCACGGTGCCATACTCCTTGATTCTCTCGGCAAACTCATTCATGACCTGACGGCCAATTTCGGAGTGGGTGATCTGGCGTCCGCGGAAGCGGATCGTCACCTTCACCTTGTTGCCATCCTTCAGGAACTTCACGGCGTTTTTGAACTTCACGTCCACGTCGTGATCTTCGATGGTGGCGGACAGGCGAACTTCTTTGACGGTAATGACCTTCTGATTCTTGCGGAACTCGCGCTCTTTCTTGGACTGCTCGAAGCGATACTTGCCGTAGTCCATGAGCTTGCAAACCGGCGGGCGGGCCTGCGGGGCGATCTTGACCAAGTCAAGCTGATGCTCCTCCGCCAGAGCCAGCGCATCACGGCTGGACATGACGCCCAGCTGTTCGCCGTTCTGATCCACAACGCGCACTTCGCGGTCGCGAATCTCCTCGTTAATCATGAGATCGTTAATACCGAAACACCTCCCAATGTCGTTTGCCAAATGAAAAAGAGCAGCGCATGCGCGCCGCCCTTTCAAACCCCATGCCGGGATTCTCTGTTGTGTCAGAAACCATTACAGCGTTAGCCGCAAGGTGAGAAGTCGGCGCTTCTGCTTACCTAAAGTATATTATCAAATTGCGGACCGGAAAACAAGAAATTTTCTGTTAATTCTCACGTTTTCCTGCCGACAGACCGCAGGACGGCCGCCATCATTTGACGACGGGCTTTTCATAGTGCGGCATCACGATGCCCTCCGCGTCGAAGCGGGCCTTGATCCGGGTGCGCAGCTCCCGCTCAATGCGCCAGTTTTCGCCAACCGGGCACTGGGCCGCGACGCGGACCATCACGCAGTCCGGCTCAAAGGACAGGATGCTCATGACCTCCGGCTTTTCCATCAGACCGGACACCTCGCCATAGGCCTTCTGCATCACGTCATTGAGGATATCCACAATGCGGCCCTGATCCGCGTCGTAAGGGCAGCGCACATCCACAATGGCGCGCTTGTAGCCCCGGCTCATGTTGGTGAGAGTGCGAATGTCGCCGTTGGGGATGACATACAGGTTGCCGTTGTAGTCGCGCACCACGGTGGTGCGTATGGCGATGGACTCCACCGTGCCGGCAAGATTGTTGATGTTCACAACGTCGCCTACGGAAATGCTGCCCTCCATCCAGATGAACATACCGGAAATGATGTCCTTGACGAGGGTCTGGGCGCCGAAGCCGATGGCGATGCCGCCAACCCCGGCCACCGCCAGCAGAGAAGTGACGTTCACACCGAAGATGCTCAGCGTCACCGTGACGATGATGAAGTACATGATATAATTGAAGATGCTGGTCACCAGCGAACGCACCGTGTTCACCTGGGCGGCGGTCTGCATGCCCTTCTGGCCGCGCATCTTCACGATGGAGGCGATCATGCGCCTGCCCACCCGAAGCAGTATGCAGCCCACGAATATGGCCAGCGCCGCCAATAAAAGCCGTGTGGTCAACATTGGCAGGCCCGACAGGAAGCTGCCGGCCTTATTGCCTGCGATTTCGATGATGTCGCCCACCTGGTCCACCACTTCCTGGACCGGGGACGCCTCCTCCGCGATGGCGGAAGGGAATATCCTCAACATGGATAACCTCCGAACGATTGCAAACCAATTCTGTTCAATAATATACCATCCAACGGACCGTTTGACAACCCCGCTATTTCACCGCCTCTTTTCGCTTCAGGCGGCGAACGCGGTTGATGTGGCGCTCAAAATCCCCGCTGGCGATCAGGTCCGCCAGGAGGTATTGCTCAAAGGCCGGCACGGTGCAGCTGTAAAAGCCCACGCGTTGATCGAAAAGGTCCGTCATGCTGCGGGGCAATACCATGTAGCCCACGCGCAGCGAGGGCGAAACCGTGCGGGTAAAGGTGTTCAGATAGATCACGTTATCCCGGTCGGAGCGGGAAAAGACCGTCTCCTCCGGCTTGCGCAGCAGTGAAAACTCCGACTCGAAGTCGTCCTCAACGATATACCGGTCGCCCTGCGCCGCCCAGCGCAGGTATTGACCGCGCTTGGAGGCGGATGCCGTGACGCCAGTGGGATAGCTGCGGAAGGGCGTGATGTGCAGCACTGTGGCGTTCGTGGCCTCCAGAGCCGCGCCGCGTATGCCGTCGTTCCCCAGGGGCAGCGGGTCCACCGCAACGCCCTTGGCCTGGTAGACCTGTTCGATCTTTTCATAGGACGGGTTTTCGATGGCGAAAACCCGCTCCCGTCCGAGCATCTCCACCAACAGGCCGTACAGGTATTCCGAACCGGAACCGATGACGATCTGATCCTCACCCGCCTGGATGCCCCGATTGCGGGCCAGATAGCCCGACAGCGCCCGTCGAAGCTCCGGACAACCGGCGTTGGGCGGCTTGCGCATGATCGCCTCGCCGTAGTCCGCGATCACCCGTCGCATGGCCCTGGTCAGCACTGAAAAGGGAAAGGCGTTGGCTTCCCCCAACTTTGCAGCGGGATGAAAGGCAAACGGCGAGCTGTCCGAGGCAGCAAAGCCGTCGGATTGGCGGTAGATCGCGAAATAACCGCTCCTGGGCCGCGCCTCGGCATAGCCCTCCTGGCACAAGAGCTCATAGCTGTGTTCAACGGTGATGGCGCTCAAGCCGCGATCCAGCGCCACTTGCCGCCGGGAGGGCAGCCGTGCTCCGTAGGGCCAGGCGCCGCAGGTGATCTCGTCCCGCAGGAATTCATACAGTTTCAGGTATTCTGGCTTTTCGCTTCGCATCTGGCCTTATAATTTTCTCCTTTTCTGGTACTTTTCATATGCACAGTTTTAGTATATACTCATTGGCAATCGAAGTCAACCCACATCGGAGGTGTTTCACATGAGCAACAAGCGCTTTTCCGTTTTTAACATCACCTTTATGGCGATGATGGCGGCCATGGTCTATGTGGTAACGCTGTTTCGCTTCCCGCTGCTGGGCTCGAAGGTGCACTTTGCCAATGCCGTGTGCCTGTTGAGCGGCATCCTGCTGGGGCCTCTGCAGGGCGGCCTTGCGGCCGGCATTGGCTCGGCGCTCTACGACGCCGTGGCGGGTTATGACGCGGTCAACGTGGCCATCACGCTGGTGAGCAAGTTTGCCATGGCCTGGGTCTGCGGCATGGTGATCCACGGCATGAAAAAACCCCATCGGCTTGACCGCACGGCGCTGGCCTGCGTGCTGGGCGCTTTGACCTATGTGGCGCTGTATATGATCAAAACCTATATCTACAATCGGTTTGTCTATGGCTATCCCCTGGACGCCGTCGGCGCGACGATGGTCAGCAAACTCATCCCCTCGCTGATCAATGCCGCAGCGGCCGTGGTTGCCGCACCGCTGTTCTATCACGCGGTGCTGCCCGCGCTGAAATCCAGCGGATTGCTGAGCCGCATGTACGCGGGACAGATGGAATAGGAGTCTGAAAAATATCGCTGGGCCGGATCCGAGAGGGATCCGGCCCATAATTTACGCAAAAAGAAGCCACCCTGCCGGGTGGCTTTGGTACACCATCAGGGGCTCGATTCTCGCCTGCGGGCTCGGTCGGGGCAGGCTCTGGAAGCCCACTGGGCTTCCATTCACTCCCTGCCCTTCGAGCCCCTGACAAAAAAACGAAGCCACCCTGCCGGGTGGCTTTGGTACACCATCAGGGGCTCGAACCCTGGACACCCTGATTAAGAGTCAGGTGCTCTACCAACTGAGCTAATGGTGCATAACCTTGATTGCTTAGGTATTATAGCGCACTTTTTCCCGCGTGTCAATACGGTTTATGTCCATTATAGCGTTGATTTACGCCGACATTTGCGTTTTTTCTTTGTTAAACGCCGGCGGATGATCGAAAACAGAATCCGCCGGCGTTCAACTTTCGGCTTACTTTGCCTTGTAGATCACGAGGTTGTTCAGCTTTCCGGGATAGAAGCGCGTCGCCTGGACCCTCTTCTTATCGCCCCAGTACCAGCTTTTCTTCATATAGCTGGGAATGTTTTGTTTGATGCAGTTGGCGGCGTAGTTGTAGAACTCGCCCACCGTGATGATGCCGTCGCCGGTGACATCCGCCGCCAGATACCCGGGATAGCTGCCCTTCTTTCCGGCAGCGTCCTTGTTCCAATATCTGTCGCGTTCATTGTACCCAAGGCCCTTCAGCAGGAAGAAGGTGAAGAAATCAACCGTCTTGCTGGTGTTCTTGACGTTATAATAAGTGGCTCGAGTGTCAGAAGCCGCCGTCATCACAGCGATCCTGCCGCCCTGGGCATCCAGCTGTCCGCGCATGTCCTCAAGGAACGCGCCGCTGTAGCAGGAGTCCAAAATCAGCACCACGTTGCCGCGAATGCGGCTGACGCAGTTGAAAATTTCCTGGGCGGACATGTAATAGTTGGCGCTGCCAGTACTGTCATAGCCCGGCAGGGACATGCGGTAGCCGGAATAGCCGGCGGTCATGTGTCCGTGGGAGCAGAGGTAGACGATGCTTACGTCCAGGTCCGTGGTCTGCGCAAAGAAGCTGGATATGCCGGACAGCAGTGCGGTTTTGCTCGGGTTGCCCATCACCTTTGTGGTATACTCAAGGCCGCTGATGTTGGATTTGCCGAACACGCCGGCCACACTGTTGGCGTTATTGGACGGGAATGGCAGTCGCCCAGCCACGCTGGAATCAGCGTACTCATAGGCCGCGAACAGCCTGTAAGTGGGCGTGGTGGATATGTACTCCGGCGGTATAACCGTCACTTTGAGCGTCGCGGTCAACTCGCCGACGGTGGCGGTCAGCAAGCCGCTGCCCTTTGCGACGGCGGTAATGGTCCACTTGTCATCCTCGCCGCGATCAACGGTAAACACAGATTCGTCGCTGGAGGCATAAGACGCGGCGGCCAAGTCCCCCTCGGCGATCGTGGAGCTGCACAGCGCGGGCACTTCCACAGATTCGCCCTCGGTCAGCCTGGCGTTCTCCGCGTCAAACCAGAGCACGGCGGGATCGCCGCCGGAGACGGTCACGCGGCACAGGGTTTCGGCGCCGCCGGTGGTGTGAACCACGATCATGGCCTCGCCCGGGGCCACAGCGGTGATCAGGCCGCTCTCCGAAACGGTGGCCACGTCGATGTTGCGGGACTCGTAGCCGGACACTTCGCCATAGGTGTTGTACTCGAGCGCGCACGCCAGCTGGAACTGGTCGCCGGGCTCCATCGACTTGTTGTAGACGGCGGTGTAGGCCGTGTTCAGCGGATCGTATTCCAAGCTGTAGTCCGCGTTCAGGCCCACGAATTCGGGACAGCGATTGACCTTTACCGTCACACTCGCTTTTTTACCGTTATGGCTCTTCGCGGTGATGACGGCGCTCCCGACGCCCACGCCAGTGACCACTCCGTTGGCGTCCACGGCGGCGACGGTGGGTTTGTTGCTGGAGAAACTTACCGTTCCGACGCAACCCTTGGGGAAGCTGGCCCTCAGCGTGAAGCTCTGCCCCACGCCGATCACGGGCTTCTTGGGGCTGAGCGTCACCTTGGTGGGCGCCTTCGACACCTTGACCCTGACGGTGGTGTACATGCCGTTATAGGCGACGATCCTGACGGAATAGGTGCCTGTCTTAAGGCCGGTGACGGTGGAATTCCCGTTCACCCTCAATTTCTTGGCGTTGCTGCTGACCACGGTAAAGTCGGTGGCGCCCATGTCTTCACCCGTGGTGGAAATCATGTTCGGGCTGAACGCAAGGGTCTGCTTGACGCCGATGTTATACTCGGCGGCGGGCATCTCCACGATGGCCGGCTGGGGTATGGCGGGATCCAGCACGTGCACGGCGCAGGACGCGCTCTTATTGACGCACCTGACCGTGATAACGGCCTCGCCCGGACCGACCGTGGTGATCAGGCCGGCGGGAGAAACCGTGGCGACGGTCTCGTCGGAACTGGTATAGTACACGGTTCCGGCCGTTTTCTTCGTCAGCGTCGCCCTCAGCTGGAAAGTCTGTTCCGCCCCCATCAGGTATAGCGCGCTTTCGTTCAGGGTGACCTTCTTCGGCGCCGATTTGACGGTGACGGTGCACTTTTTCTGGATGCCGTTGTCGCTTTTGACGTAAATGACCGCCTTGCCCTTCTTCTTGGCGACCAGTTCGCCGGTGGTGGCGTTGACGGATACGATCTTCGGCTTTGTGCTGCGCCAGGTGAAGGTAGCCGCACCGTCCTCGGGGATCTTCACGGGAACGAGCAGGCTGTAAGTCTCCTTCAGGCCCAGCGTGAGCTTTGAGGGAATGGTGAAATCAGTGATCGGCTCGGCTTCCTCCGGGGTTTCGCCCTCGCCTTCACCTTCGCCTTCACCTTCACCTTCGCCTTCGCCCTCACCGCTTTCGGGGTCCTGGTTGTTGTCTGTTGAAGGATTCGGCGTTGGATTCTCGGTGTTCCCGTTATTGTCGGCTTGCGTATCGGAAACTTCGTTCAGAAACAGGCAATCCAGCGTCGCCAGGGGGAAGTTGATGTCGTCCTGATAAAGCGCTTCAACACTCTGAGCGATGGCGGCCATCGCGGCGTTTAAGGCGTCGCCGGTCAGCTTTTCAAGCGACTCAGCGGGCACATAGCCGGTGATTATGCCGTTGGCGGTGTTGAATGCCACGCACAGTCGGTTCTCATTCTTAGCAAGCGACGTCGCCAGCACAACGTCGCCCTTCTTGATCTGCGCAAAGGGCGTCTCGTCCGCGGCTTCCGCGTAGACTAAGGCGGTCTCGGCGGTCACGACCCCGTAACCTTCGGTATAGGCGGCGTCAGTGGGCTGGCTTTCCTGATCCTGGGCGGATTGATCGTTCGCCGCCGGCTGCGGCAGAACCTCCTGCTCCAGGACGAGGCCCGTCCCCTCCACCGCCGACGGATCGGCCGGGCTGGCGGTCGGCTGGTTCTCCACGTCCGGCAGGTCGTCCGCCAGGGCTGCGGTCAATCCTCCGGCCAAAGGCGCGGCGCACATCGCCGCCACCAGAATAAGTATAAGCCACTTCTTCATATCTGAAATCCCTTCTTTGACTCGTCGGGCACATATATTTACTCAACTGTATTTTACCACTGAGCAGGGTAAAATGTCAATATTTTGAAACATTCTATACGGCTCGTTTTTGTGGCATTTCCGTGTTTTATGCACAAATATGGGCCCATTCACCTGCCTCTTCACTGATAATGACGATGCTGACCGGGCAAAGGGTGGTAATTTACCATAATTTTACATGGAGATCGTGGCGCCGCTTGACAAACCCGGCAAAAGCACTATGATTGTGATAGTATAAACACAACCCCTTGACGACGGAGGTATGAAGCCATGCAGCAGAAGGTCAAGCGCCGCACCGCATCAGAAAACATGCGCATATTCAAGCGCTTTCTGCCCTATTTCAAGCCCAGACTGCCGGTACTGCTGCTGGACCTGTTCTGCGCGTCTCTGACCACGGTGTGCGACCTGGTGCTGCCGCTGATCGTGCGTTACATCACCAACATGGGCGCGACCAACCTTTCGGCGCTGACCGTCTCCATGGTGGTTCGGCTGGGCCTGCTGTACGTGCTGCTGCGCATCGTGGACACCGCCGCCAACTACTTCATGCAGTCCGTGGGCCACGTGATGGGCACCCACATCGAAACCGATATGCGACGGGACCTGTTTGCCCACCTGCAGCAGCTGCCCCACGCCTACTACAGCAACACCAAGATCGGCCAGCTGATGAGCCGCATCACCAGCGATCTGTTCGACATCACCGAATTTGCCCACCACTTTCCCGAAGAGCTGTTCATCACCTCCATCAAGGTGGTGATCGCCTTTGTGATCCTGTGCGGGATGAACGTGCCGCTGACGCTGATCATCTTCGCCATGCTGCCGCTGATGGTGCTGTGCAGCAATCACTTCGCCAAGCCCATGCAGCGCACCTTCAAGGAATCGCGGCACCAGCTGGGCGAGATCAACGCCCGCGTGGAGGACAGCCTGGCGGGCATCCGTGTGGTCAAATCCTTTGCCAATGAGGATGTGGAAAAGGAGAAGTTCGCCAGGGACAATCAGGCCTTCCTGGCCGTGAAAAAGCGCATGTACCACAACATGGCCGGCTTCCACTCCGTCACCCGGATGTTTGACGGCATCATGTATATCCTGGTGGTGTGCGTGGGTGCGGTGTATATGATCAATGGGCGCATTACGGCGGCGGATCTGGTGGCCTATTTGCTGTATGTCACCACGCTGCTGGCCTCCGTCCGGCGGATGGTGGAATTCACCGAGAGCTTCCAGCGGGGCATCACCGGAATCGAGCGCTTTGTGGAGATCATGGACGTCGATCCCGGCATCGCGGATCTGCCCGGCGCGGTGGAACTCAAATCCGTGAAGGGCGAGCTGGAGTTTGACGACGTGTCCTTCGCCTATGAAGACGGCGGCGGCGACGTGCTGAGCCACATCAGCCTGCGCGTAAAGCCCGGCGAGAGCGTGGCGCTGGTGGGTCCCTCCGGCGGCGGCAAAACCACGCTGTGCAACCTGATTCCCCGGTTCTACGAGGTCCGGAGCGGCACCATCCGCATCGACGGCGAGGACATCCGCAAGTATACGCTGCACTCGCTGCGCAAGCAGATCGGCATGGTGCAGCAGGATGTCTACCTTTTCTCCGGGACGGTGCTATCCAACATCGAATATGGTAAGCCCGGGGCCTCTCGGGAGGAGATCATCCGGGCGGCCAAGCTTGCCGGGGCTCACGAATTCATCATGGAGCTGGAAAAGGACTATGATACCTACGTGGGCGAGCACGGCGTTAAGCTTTCCGGCGGGCAGAAGCAGCGCATTTCCATCGCTCGGGTATTCCTGAAAAACCCGCCGATCCTGGTGCTGGACGAGGCCACCAGCGCCCTGGACAACGAGAGCGAACACCTGGTGCAGCAATCGCTGGAGGGGCTGATGAAGGGGCGCACCACCTTTACCATCGCCCACCGGCTGACCACCATTCGCGGGGCAAACACCATACTGGTGCTCACCGACGAGGGCATCGTCGAGCAGGGCAGCCACGCGGAGCTGATGGCGAAACAGGGCGTATATTATAACCTTTACCGCATGTACCAGGAGCAGGAATAGGTACAAAAAAAGACCAAAGTCTGTAGTTGCTTAACTACAGACTTTGGTCTTTTTTAGTTTGACTGCGATCAGCACGGGCGGGTCGCCGGGCTGGTTCATGTAACGCCGCGTCATGGCGTCGTAACGCCGGGGATCCAGCGCGGCGGCCCATGCGTCCAGGGCTTTCAGTTCGCGCGCGCCCTCTTCGTGACCGGGATAGACGCAGACAGTCAAAAGTCCTTCCGGCTTCAATAACGATAGCGCGGCCTCCACGGCTTTGAGCGTGGTTTCCGTCCGCGTGGTGACGCCGTGTTCCGCGCCGGGCAGCCAGCCCAGGTTGAACATCACCGCGTCCACCGGTTCGGAGACCGCGTCCGCCATGCTTTCATGGCCCCGGCAGAACAGCGTCGCGCGATCGGCCACGCCCTCCGCCTGCAACAGGGCGCGGGTGCGCTCCACCGCCTCCGGCTGAACGTCGAAGGCGTAGACCCGGCCGGTATCCCCCACCTGCCGGCACAGCCAGAGGGTGTCGTGGCCGTTGCCCATGGTGGCGTCCACTGCCCGCGCGCCAGGGCCGAGCGCCGTTTCGATCAGTTCAGCCGCCCAGAACCGGGCCGAGCGAAAATCCCGCGCCATGGGATCGCCTCCAAAGCATTGATAGGGTTATTATAGCACGCCGCGCGGCTCGTTGCCAAGAGGGCAGCGCCGCGCGGTGATATTATACAAATCTTTTCACGGCTTTCCTTGAATCGCGCAAGGGGCTGTGATAAGATACACACAACACGATTTAAGGAGTTCTTGCATGCAGCGCGATCTTCAGCCCCGGCGCTCGATCAAAAGCACGCTGATCGGCGAACGGGCCTTCTATGCCATGGTGCTGGCCATCGTGGTGCCGATCATCATACAGAACGCGATCACGAATTTCGTGAACCTGCTGGACAACATCATGGTGGGCCAGGTGGGTACGGAGCAGATGTCCGGCGTGTCCATCGCCAACCAGCTGATGTTCGTGTTCAACCTGTGCGTGTTCGGCGGCATCTCCGGTGCGGGCATCTTCTCGGCCCAGTTTTATGGCGCGGGCAACCAGGAGGGTGTGCGCCACTGCTTCCGCTACAAGCTGTATGTGTGCGTCGTGCTGATCGGGGCCGCGCTGGCGGTGTTCCTGCTGGGCGGGAAGCAGCTCATCATGCGCTATCTGCACGACGAGGCGAACAGCGGCCGGGTGCAGGTGACGCTGGCCCACGGCATGGGCTATCTGCGGATCATGCTGTTTGGGATGATGCCCTTCGCGCTGACGCAGGTCTACGCCGGAACGCTGCGCGAGACCGGGGAGACGAAGCTGCCCATGTACGCGGGCATCGCGGCGGTGTTTGTGAACCTGGCGTTCAACTGGCTGCTGATCTTCGGCAATCTGGGCTTTCCGAAGCTGGGTGTGGAGGGCGCGGCCATCGCCACGGTGATTTCCCGCTATGTGGAGCTGGCCATTGTGATGGTCTACACCCACAAAAACGCCCGGCGCTATCCCTTTGTGAAAGGGGTCTACAGGAGTCTGCGGGTGCCCGGAAGGCTGGCCGGGGACATCACCATCAAGGGTCTGCCGCTGTTGATCAACGAGGGACTGTGGTCCAGCGGCATGGCGGTGCTTTCCCAGTGCTATTCCGTGCGCGGGCTGGACGTGGTGGCGGCGATGAATATCTCCAGCACCATCTCCAATCTGTTCGCGGTCACGTTCCTTTCCATGGGCAGTGCCACGGCCATCATCGTGGGCCAGGCCCTGGGCGCCAACGACATGGAAGGCGCGAAGTCGAGGGCCTGGAAGCTGGTGGCCTTCTCGATCTTCATCAGTTTAATCACCTTGACGGTGATGAACCTGGTGGCGCCGCTGATCCCCCACGTTTACCGGACCTCTGACGACGTGCGCACGCTGGCGACCAGCTTTTTGCGGGTGTACGCCTGCTGCATGCCGCTGTTTTCATTCTGCAACAGCGCCTACTTTATCCTTCGCTCCGGCGGCAAGACGCTGGTCACGTTCCTGTTTGACAGCGGTTACACCTGGGTCATTGCGGTGCCCTTTGCTTGGTGCCTGGTGCATCTGACGAAGCTGCCGGTGGTGCCGATCTATCTGCTGGTCCAGCTGGCGGACTTTATCAAGTGCGTGTTCGGATTCGTTTTGATGAAGAAGGGCGTCTGGCTGAACAACATGGTGGGATAAGCGTTCCATGCCCGTTTTGCGGATTCCCTGTTTATGGGAACCACTCTTCGAGCGGAAAAAGGGCTGTTACAAAACCTTTGAGCGGGGAAACAGCCCGCGGCGCCGTCAACGGCGCGCAGCGGCGGCCTGGCGGCTGCCGCTGCGTACGTTTTTTCTCGATCGGCGCAAGCTATGTGACAGCCCCTTCGCCGCGGGCGACTGAGGCTCCTATTTCCCAAACAGCTGCACCCAGTAGGTGACGCCGCCCGAGATGAGGCAGCACACGCCGATGCTGCCGAAGCCGGGACGCAGGATGTTCTCGCGATGGCCCTGGGAGGTCATCCAGGCCGCCATCACCTTGTCCGCAGTCTTTTGCCCCATGGCGATGTTCTCGCCATAGGCGCTGGAGGAAACCGTGTTCCAAGCCGTGCCGTCCGGGCGCGTGTGGCTGAAGGATTGCACGATCTCCCTGGCGCGCACCTGGGCGGCGCGGGACAGCTCGGCGTCCACCCTGAGGCTGTTCAGCCCCGCCTTGGCCCGCTCGGCGTTCACCTCTTCCACCACCTGATGGGCGGGATCGGCTTTCACGCTGCCGGCAACGGGCGTGGCCGCGGGAGTTTGGGTCGGCTTCGGGGTCGGCGCCTGCGTCGGCTTTGCGGTCGGTACAGGCGTCGGTTCAGCAGTCGGGACGGGCGTCGGATTTACGGTGGGGACAGGCGTCGGTGCCTGGGTTGGCGTCGGCGCGGGTTTGTCGGTCGGGACAGGCGACGGTTCGGCAGTCGGCGCTGCGGCGGCTGGCGCGGCGCTTGCGGTCAGGCAGCCGTTTTGGGTTTTTAGCCGCGCGGAGTAGGCGTGGGATTCGTCCCGAATGGGATAGTCCAGGCTGCCCGTATTCTGAACCCGGCAGACCTTCATCGGCCAGCCGTCCATGTAAAGCGTGAGGGTGCACTCCCCCGGCTCGGCGCTCCACTCGACGCGCAGCGTGCCGTCCTCCAGGCGAACCGTCAGGTCAGATTCCGCGCAGGCTGCGGATATAGCGATCAGAGCGATCAACAGGAGCGATAGAAGTTGCTTACGGAGCATAAAAACACATCCTTTTGAAATAGATTTGAAATATATTTCAAAGCAATTTTAATCATAATATCCAAATATGTCAAACAAATAATGTACAATTTGCATAAATTGGCATCTGTGCCAGGATGTGGCACGGGAGGCGTGAATGGAAGACAACATGATGCGGGCGGACGCCGCGCTGGCGGCACGAGGCCTGGCTGCGAGCCGGGAGAAGGCCCAGGGGTTGATCGCGGCAGGCCTGGCCACTGTGAACGGCGAGGCCATCAAAAAACCCGCCCAGAAGGTGCGGGAATCGGATGTACTGGCGGTGCTCGGCGCGGAGCATCCCTATGTGAGCCGCGGCGGTTTGAAGCTGGAAAAGGCGCTGCGCGTGTTTGGCGTCGATGTGACTGGCGCGACGTGTCTGGACATCGGCGCGTCCACCGGCGGGTTTACCGATGTGCTGTTGAAGGACGGCGCTGAGAAGGTTTACGCGGCGGATGTGGGCGTGGGCCAGCTGGATGCGATGCTTCGGGAGGACCCCAGGGTCATCAGCCTGGAGCACGTCAACGCCCGGACGCTGGACGCCGGGATGTTCCCGGATCGGATCGGACTTGCCGTGATGGACGTGTCGTTCATCTCTGTCAAGCTGATCCTTCCGGCGGCGTTTTCCGTGCTGGGCGGCACGGGACGCATGATCGCGTTGATCAAGCCCCAGTTTGAGGCCGGACGGCAGGCCGTGGGCAAGGGCGGCATCGTTACAAAGCCGGCGACCCACCGGCAGGTGCTGCGGGACATCGCCGCGTTTGTGCCCACGCTGGGCTGGCGCGTGAGGGCGCTGGACTATTCCCCCATCACCGGCGGCGACGGGAACATCGAATTCCTGGCGGACATGGCGCCGGAAGGGATTTGCGCAGAATCCGTGACGCTTGAGCGGATCGACGAAGTGGTCGATCAGGCGCACAGAGCGAAGCTGTGAATGATCCACAGCTGTCTCAAAATGTTGGCCGATAAGGCGCAATGATGCGGCGGCGTTTTACGGCGGCCCGAGGCCGCCGCTGCGGAATACAATATGCTAATAGAAGGAGAATTGTTATGAGAGTGAGAGAGGGTAGATTATTAAGAAAGATTATTGGCTTTTTTGTCCTTTTTATCTATTTATTTGATGCTAATACAAGATCAGAAGAATTTGTTTGTCTGCCTTCTCTCGCCAATTATCGATCAGAATTTGACCAAATGAACGTGAGCGATATACGTTTTAACCTGATAAATAATGACAGTGAGCTTTCACTGGATGGAGAAATACGTTCTGTTGCGATTTCTCAGGATGGAACAATAGCTATTATAAGTTCAAGCACCAAATTACATGATGGAAAAGATGTTATCAGCCTTTATTCCAGTGATGGGAATCTTATGTGTCGATATCAATATTCGGTGAACGACAAACGCGGGAAAGACTTGGTTTTCTTTGCAGAGGGTAATTTTCTTTGTTACTATGTATCACATAATACTGAAAATACTGTATCTGAGAGAAGTATTATTGTCCTTTCACAAGACGGTTCCGGTATAATTGAATGGTATACCATTCCAGATGTGGGTGTACTGATTCAATTTGGGGTTGAAACAGTGAATAATACTCCATATGTGATCACTGACGCTCGTTCTGATATTTCTTTGACAAAAATAGAAGATGCCAGACTTACTGTACATAATTCTAGGAACGATGAGGACTATGTTATTTATGACTTTGAACAAGCTTTTTTGACACATCAAAGAGAAACAAGGACAAGACAAATCCTGTTCGTCATTTGCTTCTTTGTGGTCATTTGCATTGTAATATTCACAATTGAAATACGAGATAATGTTTGATAGCCTTGTTGTATAGCTTCTATATGTATAAGAAATGATCACACTTAGTAATATGTTGCTTTTCTTTTAAATGAATTATACAGAAAAAGAACTGCCTCCCCGCCAAGCGGAGAGGCAGTTCTTTATGCCCTTTTCTTCCCCGGCAGCGGGATCTGCACCAGCACGATAGCCAGGAACATGATCGCGCAGCCCAGCATTTCCCGGCCACTCAGGCGCTCGCCCAGCAGAACGGCCCCGCCCAGCAGGGCGAACACCGATTCCAAGCTCATCAGCAGAGACGCGATGGTGGGGTCGGTCCAGCATTGGGCGATGATCTGCAGCGTATAGCCCACGCCGCCTGACATCAGCCCGCAATAGAGGATCGGCACGGCGGCGGAGGCCACCTTGTCCCAGCTGGGCTGTTCGGCGATGAACGCGGCGATGCCGGAGAGCACCGCGGCGACGGCGAACTGTATGGCCGACATGCGTATGGGGTCCGCCTTGGGGGCAAAGTGATCGCAGCAGAGGATGTGCCCGCTGAACAGCACCGCGCAGATGCAGCACATGGCGTCACCCCGGGTGAGGCTGAAACCCTCGTTCACGCACAGCAGATACATGCCCGCCACGCCGATCAGCACCGCCAGCCACACGAGCCAGGTGTTCTTCCTCCGAAACAGCACGAAGCCGAATATGGGCACCAGCAGCATGTAAAGCGCCGTGATGAACCCGGCCTTACCCGCTGTGGTGGTCACCAGGCCCATCTGCTGAAAGATGGTGGCCGTGGCCAGAAAGAAGCCGCAGCAGAGGCCGCCAAGCAGCGAATTCCTGTTGACCTGGGCCGCGTCAGTCCCAGCGCCCTGCCGCTTTCCCATGAGGACGGCCAGCAGCCCAACCGCCACCGCCGCCAGCGCCATGCGCGAGGCCGTGAAGGTCAGCGGCTCGATGCTGTCCATGCCCACCCGCTGGGCCACGAAGGCCGTGCCCCAGATCAGGGCGGTGAGCGTCAGCAGTCCGTTGCCCAGCAGCCGCCGCCGGGCATTCTTCGGTTGTGTCTCCGTCATATACTCTCAACTCACTGTTCAAAGGGTGTCTTTTCCGGGGTATCGTGGGGGCCGATCAGCTTTTCCATCCAGGCCACGTCGTACCATCGGCCGAACTTGCAGCCGCATTGATGAAAGCGTCCGGCCAGCGCAAAGCCCTGCTTTTCATGGAAGCGAAGGCTGTCAAAGGAGAGATACTCATCCTCCGCCTCGCAGGGCACGGCCACGCAGGCGTAGAGGTTGCGCATGCCCCGCCGCGCAAGCTCCGCTTCCAGCGTCTGGTAGAGCCGCCTGCCCAGTCCCCTGTCCCGC
This sequence comes from uncultured Clostridia bacterium, assembly GCA_947165745.1. Next base: position 16,233 of record CAMVBO010000007.1, read on the forward strand.
GCCCGGCGGTCCAGATCATCTCCAGCTAAAACACATATACATTTATTTTTTTTTAATTCTT
>CAMVBO010000008.1 GCA_947165745.1 uncultured Clostridia bacterium
GCTGCTCCATCAGGCACTCCATCAGGATCTGCGCGCCGGTCATCTGCATGGAGACTTCTCCCCTTCCAACGATTTCAACAGGCGCGGCCGGACAAGCCGACCGCGCCAGCGTGGTTTTAGTCGATGATTTCCAGTTCCAGCGTCAAATTCAGCTCCTCGAAGCCGCCCTTCACATTGCCGTCCTGGTCGTATTGGTAGCGATAGACCTTCAGCTCCATGGGCTGATCCTTGCCGCACTTGTCCACGGCCTTGACCATATCCTGGCTGGAGCGCACGCGTTCGCCGTTGGCCTCGGTGATGACGTCCTTCTCCTTCAGGCCCGCCTTGTCCGCCGGGGTGCCGGGCTCCACGGCGTACACCTGGGCACCGGCCGGCGGGAAGCGCCGCATGGCCTCGTCCGGGCCGTCGATGGAGACGACGGTGACGCCCATGCGGGGCCGCACCACGTTGCCGTTGTCAATGATCTGCTCGATAAAGTCCTTCACCGGGCTGATGGGGATGCAGAAGTTCATGCCCTCGCCCAGGGTGTAGATCACCGGGATGCCCACCATCTCGCCCTTCGCGTTCAGCAGCGCGCCGCCTGAATAGCCGCCGGTGAGGGCCGCGTCGATCTGGACGGTGGTGATGTGGTGGTTGAAGTTGCCGGCGTTCACATCCTCGCGCTCCAGGCCAGAGATGATGCCCGCGCTGACGCTGCCGAACATCACGTCGTCATAGCCGGTGGAGGGGTTGCCGACGATGATGGCCAGCTCGCCGATGCGCAGGCTGTCGGAATCGCCCAGCGTCAGGGGCTGCGCGTCGCCGGGAGCCTTGCCCTCGAACTTCAGGACGGCGATATCGGTGCCGTCGTCATAGCCCACCAGCTCCACATCCATCTCCGTGCCGTCCAGCCAGCGGGCCACGAAGGCGTCGCCGTCCTCCACCACATGGTAGTTGGAGAGCAGATAGCCGCCCTCACCCTCCTCCAGCGCGCGGAAGTAGCAGGCCGAGCCATAGCCGGTCTCGTACACATCGGAAATGCGGCTGGCCGCGTCCCAGCTCTCCACCTTGGTGATCAGCTGCACCACAGACGGCCGCACGCGATCGGCGATATCCGGGATGGGGTTGTTGGCCGAATAGATAAGGTCGTAGCCCGGAGCCTCCTCGGCCGCCTCCTCAGCGGGCGCGCTCAGGGCCAGCATGCCCGTCAGCATCAGTGCCGCCAGCACCAGCGCCAGCAGCCGGGAAAGCACGTTGGAATACTTCATATGGTGATCCTCTCTTTCATGGGTATAGATGACTCGATTATCCCCTATTATAACCTCTCATTGGCGGTTGTACAATCGGTGTAATGTTATTTAATACTCTAATTGGGAAATCAGGGCGTCGATTCCCGCACTCATTCTGCGGCGGGCAGCGCGAACTCGAACGCCGTCTCGCTGTCGTCCGAGCGCACCTCGATCTTCGAGCCATGCTGCTGCAGGATCCTCTGGCAGATGGACAGGCCCAAGCCGGTGCCCTGGCCGGAGGTGTGGGCTTTGTCGGCCTTGTAGAACCGTTCGAAGATATAGGGCAGGTCCGCCTCGGCGATCCTGGGCCCGTTGTTGGAGATGATGAAGCGCACGTTCTTGCCCTCACGGCGGGTGCGCACGGTGAGCCTGCTGTCCTCGCCGTCCATGAACTTCACGGCATTGTCGATGATGTTGGACACCACCTGGTTGATGCGATTTGCGTCGGCCATCACCATCAGCGTCCCCTCCGCCAATTCCACGTCCACGGCGATGTGCTTCTCGTCGATGCGCGGCTCGAAGTTGATGAGCACGCGCCGCACCAGCTCGTTGGCGTCGAAGGGTGCCAGCGTCAGCGGGAACTTGCCGGATTCCAGCCGGGACAGGTCCAGCAGGTCGTTCACCAGGCTGGTGAGCCGGTCCGTCTCGTCCAGCACGATCTGGTAATACCTGGGCATATCCTCCGCCGGGATCACCCCGTCCTGCATGGCCTGCACATAGCCGCGCATGCAGGTGATGGGCGAGCGCAATTCATGGGACACGTTGGCCACGAAGCTGCGGCGGGAATCCTCCAGCCGCGAAAGCTCCTCGGCCATGCGGTTGATGGAATCGCCCAGCTCCTCCAGCTCGCCGCCGCAGTTCACGTCCACCCGCCGGGTCAGGTCGCCCTTGGAGAACTCGCGCACGGCGCTGCTCATCTCCTTCAGGGGCTTGATCTGGCTGCGGGCCAGGAAGAAGGCCAGTATCGTGCCCAGGATCACGGCCAGCAGCGCGGGCGGCCAGATCTGATTCACGACGCTCATGATGCCCACCTTCAGCGATGCCGTAGGGATGTGCAGCAGCACCGCGCCCACCACCTCGTTTTCCCCGTAGTACCAGGGCACACCGATGGTGACGATTTTCTCCCCGTCCTCCAGGTCCGGGAACAGGCCTTCCACGCGAATCTCGTTGCCCTGCTGGATCAGGGACAGCTGCTCCCGCACGGCGTCCGTGGCGATGAACCGGGTGGTGTTCCAGCTCTTGTCCAGGTATTGCACGGTGCCGGAGTCATAGCTGACGATCCAGATGTCGGCATTGTAGGTGCTGTAGATGTCGCCGATCTTCCGCCGGATGACGCCTCGCATGGTGCTGTTGCTCTGGACAAAGCTGAGGGCGTTCAGGTTCGCCATGTAATCGGCCACCTCGCGGGCCTGGCGGCGCACCTCAGCCTCGTAGCTCTCCTGCATGGCCTGCTGGCGCGAGGCCATCATCACGCCGGTGAAGATCAGGATCGTGGCCAGCAGCGCCGCCAGCAGCACGCTGTAGGTGCGCAGGAAAAGGCTTCTGCGCATGGGCTATTTCACCTCGAATTTATAGCCGACGCCCCAGACCGTCTTGATCTGCCAGCCCAGCTTTTCGCCCTCGGTCAGCTTCTCCCGCAGGCGCTTGACATGCACGTCCACGGTGCGGGAATCGCCGAAGTAATCATAGCCCCACACCTGCTCCAGCAGCTGTTCCCGGGTGAACACCTGGTTGGGATGGCCGGCCAGGAAGTTTAAAAGCTCCAGCTCCTTGGGCGGCATCTCCAGCTCGTTGCCCATGTAGGTGACGGTGTACTGGCTGATGTTCACCCTGAGGCCCGGAAAGGACAGCTCCTTCGTGGTGTCCTGTGGCTGCTCAGGCTGCTGATAGCGGCGGATGACCGCCTTGATGCGGGCCACCAGCTCCTTCATGTCGAAGGGCTTGGCGATGTAGTCGTCCGCGCCCAACTCCAGCCCCAGCACCTTGTCAAAGGTCTCGTCCTTGGCCGTAAGCATGATGATGGGCACGCCGGAGGTCTTGCGGGCCTCCCGGAGCACCTGCCAGCCGTCCATGCCCGGAAGCATCACGTCCAGCAGCATCAAATCGGGCGGTGACAGGCGGAATTTCTCCAGGGCCGCGTCGCCCCGGTCCGCCTCCTCCACCTCGAAGCCCTCCTTCTCCAAATACAGCTTCACCAGCTGGCGGATGTTCGGATCGTCGTCCACCAGCAGGATTCTCGTCTTTAACATGGAATCACCTCAATCCGCTTTCTATTCGCAAGCATAGCACAAAGCCGTGAACAGGGTATGAACGCAGCGTGAGCGTTTGGCGACTGGCGAAGATGGCCGCGGAGCCGGATCGCCGATTCGATCTCAGCGCTTTCGCGCCCTGACCACCAGGAAGTCCGGCTTGTGCAGCAAATCCCGCGTCCGCTCCGGCCAGGCGGCGAGCATGGCCGCGTCGGGGATGGGCTCGATCAGCTTTTCCACCGTCAGCCCCGCGTCCACCAGGGTGTTGACGATGGTGGAGAACGTGCGATGATACTTTTTGACCCCGTCCACAAACCAGGTGGAAAGCCGCTCGCCATCCACGCTGTAGTTGGAGATGTTCGCCCACAGCTTGTTGCCCGCTTCGTCCTTCGTCCACCGCTCGCCGGTGGTGAAGCAGCTGGTCAGCGGGTGTTCCTGGGAGAACACGAACAGCCCGCCGGGGGTGAGCAACCGGTACACCTGCCGAATGAGCGCGGCGTAGTCCTGAACGTAATGCATCGCCAGGGAACTGGCCACCAAGTCAAAGGGCCCCTCCAGCGCGGCGAGCTCCTCCATAGGCAGGCGGCGGTACTCAATCCGGGGGTCGGCGTTCTGGGTCCGGGCCAGGGCCAGCATCTTCTCGGAGATGTCGATGCCCGTCACCCGCGCCGCGCCGCGGCGGACGAACTCGGCGCAGTGATCGCCCGCGCCGCAGCCCAGGTCCAGCGCGGCCTTGCCCGTCAGATCCGGCAGCAGCGACAGCAGCGCCGGCGTCTCGAACAGCACGTTGGCATTGTCCGGCTTTTCCCGGATTCGACTGTAGCCCTCAAAAAAGACTGGATTGTCGTAGATATTCTGCATAAAACCTCCGGGTTCTGAACCGCATCCCCCTAATCCCTATTCCCTGATCCCTAATCCCTATTCCCTAATCCCTATTCCCTACTTCAACTCCGCCACGGTCACGCCGTCCTCGCCCTCGCCGTATTTGCCCAGGCGGAAGGATCGGATGGCCGGGTGCTTTTTCAAATGCTGCTGGATGCCGCTGCGCAGAGTGCCCGTGCCCTTGCCGTGGATGATGTAGACCTGGCCCAGCTTGTTCAGCACCGCGCCGTCCAGGAACATGTCCACGGCCAGCAGCGCCTCGTCCAGGCTCATGCCGCGCACGTCGCACTCCGTCTCCACCGCCCGGGGCGACACGCCCACATAGCCGGAGCCGCCGCCCGAGCCCTTGGCGGGCTGGCGGCCCTTGGGCTTCTCGGGCTTGTCGGGCCTCGCGGTGCGCATATCGGCGATGTTCGCCTTCAGCTTCAGCGCTCCCGCCTGCACGGTGCACTCCCCCCTGCCGTCCGGCGGGGTGAGGATCACCGCCTTGGCGTTCAGGTTCACCAGCAGCACGGTGTCCCCGGCCTTGGCCTCCGTCACCGGGGCGCCCTCGCCCCCGGCAGTGGCGATCTTCTCGGAATTGTCGTCGATGGCCCCCTGCAGCTGGGCACGCAGAGCGTGAAGCTCGTGCTCCTTCACGCCCTCCCGGCGCTGTTTTTTCAGATCGGAAATGATCTGCTCGCTCTCCCGCTGGGCCTTTTGCAGCAGCTGCCGGGCCTCCTGACGGGCCTTGCGCAGCTCGGTTTCCCGCTTCGACGCCAGCTCCCTTTGCAGGCGCTCTGCCTCGTCCCGCAGCTTCTGGGTCTCCCGGTGGGCCTGTTCGGCCAGCTCCCGCTCCTTCTCGGCGATCTGGCGGTGATACTCCGCGTTGGCGATCACGTCCTCAAAGCGCACGGCGTCCTTGCTGAGGCGGTTGTTCGCGTCTTCGATCAGGAATTCCGGCAGGCCCAGCTTCCGGGAAATCTCAAAGGCGTTGCTCTTTCCGGGCACGCCGATGGACAGCCGATAGGTGGGCCGCAGGGTCTCCACATTGAACTCCACGGAGGCGTTCTCCACCCCGGGCGTGCCCAGGGCAAAGGCCTTGAGTTCGCTGTAGTGGGTGGTGGCCATGGTGGTGACCTTCATCGAAAGCAGGTGGTTCAGGATGGCCATGGCCAGCGCCGCGCCCTCGGTGGGGTCGGTGCCCGCACCCAGCTCGTCAAACAGCGCCAGCGACCGTGGCGTCACGTTCTGCAATATCTCCACAATGTTGGTCATGTGGCCGGAGAAGGTGGACAGGCTCTGCTCGATGGACTGCTCGTCGCCGATGTCGGCGAACACCTCGTCGAAGATCGAAAGCTCCGAGCCGTAGGCCGCGGGAATTTGAAGTCCCGCCTGGGCCATCAGCGAAAGCAAGCCCACGGTCTTGAGCGTCACCGTCTTGCCGCCGGTGTTGGGGCCGGTGATCACCAGCGTGGTGAATTCCTCGCCCAGCCACAGCGTGCTGGGCACCACCTTCTGCGGGTCGATCAGCGGGTGGCGCGCCTGGATCAGCCGCACGTGTCCCGCCTCGTTCAGCTTCGGGGGCACGGCCCGCATCTGCCGGGAAAGCGCCGCCTTGGCGAAGATCACGTCCAGCCGTGCCATCAGGTCCAGGTTATTGGCGATCAGGTCCGCGTCCGGGGCGATGCGGTCGGAAAACTCGCCCAGGATGCGCTCGATCTCGTTCTTCTCCTTGATGGTCCACTGCTTCAGCTCGTTGCCGGCCTCCACCACGCCCATGGGCTCGATGAACAGCGTGGAGCCGGTGCCGGACTGGTCGTGGACGATGCCGGGCACGTTCGCGCGGCACTCCGCCTTCACCGGCACCACATAGCGCCCGTTGCGCATGGTGATGATGGCGTCCATCAGGTATTTCTGCATGGTGGCGGAGCGGATGATGCCGTTCAGCTTGTCCCGCACCCGCTCGTTCAGCACCCGCATCTGGCGACGGATGGCGTACAGATCCGGGCTGGCGTGGTCGCTGATCTCGTCTTCGGAGATGATGGCGTCAAAGATCTCCTCCTCCAGGGACCGGTTCGTGGCCAGGCGGGAACCCAGCTCCGTAAGCAGCGGCGTGTCCTCCCGGTCCGTCACCAGCGCGCCCCGCACCGTGCGGGACGCCCGCAGCACATCCGCCACCTGCAAAAGCGCCTTGGGCGACAGCGTGCCGCCGGCCTTCGCCAGCTTCAAAAACGGGCGCACGTCGGTGAACCATGCCATGGGGTTGGAGCCGTTGTAGGCGTAGATCGAGGCGGCCTCCTCGGTCTCGGCCTGCCAGCGGCGCACGGTGTCCGCGTCTCCGGAGGGGGTAAGCTGTCGCGCGGCCTCTCGGCCCGGCTCCGTCACCGCCAGCGCCGAGAGCATCTCCAGGATCTTCGGAAATTCAAGGACCCGTAAATTGCGTTCGTTCATGTTCATCGCTCCGTTATGATGGTCATTCATGGGCTGTCCCAGTCTCTGTGGTTGAAAAAACGGCTGTAGCGGCAGACTCCAGGTCCGCCATAGGCGCTGTACGCAGCCTACAGGCCGACATCCTCACTCCACGCCCCGGAAGAAGTGTCCGGTGGTGGTGTTCATGGCGTCGATGGCCGCCCACTCCGGCAGGGCCTTGAAGTTCTCCCCGTCCAGCGCGGCGCGATAGACGCGCACAATGGCCTCGGTGGGCTCGTCCGGGTTCAAAAGCAACCGCCAGCGGCTGATCCCGGGCAGCCTGTCCAGCCTGCGCAGGGGCATCAGCGGCGCGGAGTTCAACACCTGGATCACACAGCCGCAGCCGGGTTCGGCCAGCCGCCGCAGCGGAAAGGCCACGCCCTTGCGGTCCACCAGTGTCCGGGCGTCCAGCCGGTCGGCAGGGAGGCAGCCGTCGCAGTTGCGGCAGTCGGCGTGCCTCCCCGGCATATTCCGCGCCGCGCGCAGCGGGCAGTGCCGCAAGTGCATCAGCGGGATTCGGCCCCATACCACCAGGTTGTCCGGCGCGTCCAGCAAGTTGATCTGCGCCGCGTTCAGCTCCACGGAGGGGGTGAAGCCGTCCAGCCCCCAGTCCGCCAGCTGGGCGGCGGAGGCGTTGCTTGCGATGTTCAGCATGTAATCCCCCACGCAACGCCCGGGCCATGGCAGGCCCAGCTGGCCCACGTTGGAGAGGTAGGTCGCTTCGATACAATCCCTGTTTTCCAGCGCCCAGGCGTTCAAAGCGTCCAGCGCCTCCGCCCCCAGCACCGCCGGGACGGCCAGCGCCACCCGGCCCTTGCCCGCCAGCTCGGACAGGCTCACGGAGGCCAGCGTCTCGGGTCGCACATCCCCGGGGGCAAACACCGCCGCATCCGCGCCGCATTCGAGGGCCGCGGCAAGCTGGGACAGGTCGGCGGATTGGGCGAGCAGCAGGGGCTTGGCGGCGGCGGCGCTTTTTCCGCGATTTTCAGTCTCACCCGTCTGGCCTTCCCAAGGGGAAAGACCTCTGGCGGGCGCTGTGACACCGGCTACACGGGCCTTCACGTAGGGCATGGCTTCCCGCCCGACTTCCGTTCGCAGCGCCTCCAGCGCCGCCAAGGCTTCCCGGCGCAGGGCGTTCAAAAGCGAGGCCGGACAGAAGGCGTTTTCGTCCGCGTCAAATTCAATGGCATCGATCCTGTAGGCCGTGCCGCCGGTCTTTTTCAGCTGCGCGGCGGCGCGATCGGCGTCGAACGGGCGACCCGTGGCCGTCTGGATCACATCCCCCACGGCCTCTGCCGCGCGGACGCCGTCGGACACGGAAAGACGCGCGGGCTGGCCCAGGCGCAAAGTGGCCCTGGCGGTGACCGCGACCTGCCGGTGCTCGCCGCTTACGCTGTCCCGGGCGGCCTTCATCTGCGCTTCGCTCACCAGCCGCCAGAGGCCGTCGCCCCGCTTCGCTTGGGGGCTGCGGACCTTTTCCCCGGCCGCGCCGCTCAGCTTTACCGGGATGTCCTCGCCTCGGCGACGCAGCGCCAGCGCGTCGGCGGCCTGTATGTCGGCAGTCAGCGCGATCTCCCCGTCCCGGCGGCACTCGCCCACCCGCACGCCGATGTGGTTCGGGCGCTCGGGGTACATCAAATCCCGCTCCGACACCCCCGGGCCATAGCCCCGGGTGAATCCGCCGCGGTTGAACATCTGCCTGAGGGCGTCGCGCTCGGCGTCCAGGTCGATCTCCCGCCCCGCATACAGGGCGTCCAGCGCCCGCCGATAGGCCGCCACGGTGACGGCCACATACTCCGCCCGCTTGAGCCGCCCTTCGATCTTGAGGCTGGCGACGCCCGCGTCCCGCAGCCGCGCCAGATCGCCGATGCCGCACAGGTCCCTGGTGGACAGCAGGCAGCCGCTTGCGCCGTCCAGCCTCCAGGGCAGGCGGCAGGGCTGGGCGCACAGGCCCCGGTTGCCGCTGCGCCCGCCGATGAAGCTGGACATCAGGCACTGTCCGGAACAGGCCACGCACAGCGCGCCGTGGACGAAGGCTTCGATCTCGATGCCCTCCCCGGCGCATTCGGCCATCTCCTCAAAGGTCAATTCCCGGGCAAGCACGGCGCGGTGAAAGCCCTGTTCCCGCAGGAACGCCACGCCCTGGCGATTGTGGACGGCCATCTGGGTGCTGGCGTGCAGCTGGATCTCCGGCGCGATTTGCTTAAGCGCCCGGGCCACGCCCACATCCTGCACGATCACGGCGTCCGCTCCGGACAGGTACACGTCCCGGGCGGCATCCAGCAGCGCACTGAATTCGTCCTCCCGCACCAGGGTGTTCAGCGTCACATGCACCTTGACGCCCCGGGCATGGCAATAGGCGACGGCCCCATTCAGGGCGTCGCCGTCGAAGTTCCCGGCGTTGCGGCGGGCGTTGAAGCTGCCCGCGCCCAGGTATACCGCGTCCGCGCCGCTTTGCACCGCGGCGCGCAGCGCGTCGAAGTCCCCCGCCGGAGCCAGCAGCTCCATGGGCCGGTTATTCATCCTTGCCAGCGGCCTCCATTTGCGCCCGCAGGTCGTCCAGCTCCGCCTGGAGGCGGCGAATCTCGTCCCGGCTCTTCATCATGTCGTCGGCGGCGTTCACCGCCGTCAGCACGGCCAGCTGGGCCGCCGGAAGATGGGTGGCCGCGTTCAGCTCGTCCATGCGGCGGTTCACCCAGGCCGCCACCCGGTTCACATATTCCTCGCTGTCATAGCTGGCGATGGTATAGTCCTTGCCGGCGATGCGCACGGTGGTCCTGATCTTCTCCATAACGTCCTCCAAAGCATACAAGAATCCATGTTGATTATAGCACAAGTCCAGCCGCTCCACAAGCGGGCTTGTCCACTTTGTTCGGCCGCAAAAAAGGCCCCGGGAATAAATCCCAGGGCTGATGAAGGATCGATCAATCGAATTCGCGGTTGATGGCGATAAACTCCAGGCTCCAGCCGCTGCGGTCGCCGGTGCCGCTGCTGCCTGTATCGATCACCGCGCGGCCATAATAAGTGCTGCTACCGTAGGGGGGATAGGCCTTCGCCGCCTGTTGGGCGGTATAATAGCAGACATCGTTGTCCCAGGACTCGCCCGCGCCGTAAATGTTGAACGCCACGCAGAAGCGGGTGTCGTCCAACCGCTCCACGCCAGTCAGGCAGGCGAAGCCGTAGCTGGTGTGGCCGCCGGTCTCCTCCCAGTAGTAATAGCCGTTCCGATAGTCGATATAGGCCAGGTTATGGCTGGGCTTGATGGATTCGCCGAAATACTTTTTCACGATCGGCGCGATTTGATTTTCGGGCAGGCGCACATTATTGCCGTTGAAGTAGCCGTCCTCCGCCCATTCCAGCCGGTTCTGGCGGTTGAACCAGCAGTGATTGATGGCAAATTCCGTCAGCAGCGCGGTATCGATAGGGAAAGCTTTGCTAAAGCAGCCGCTGCGCCACAGAAAACCCGTCTCTGTGAAATTGGACAGGAACAGGTTGAAATTGTAGCGCTCCTTGGCGCTGGGATCGTAGCGCCTTCCCTCGAAGGTCCCCATGGGCTTCAGGTACTTCGCCAGCGCGTAGCCCGTCTGCCCCTTGTAAGACACCTGCCAGAAGCCGTTGTCCGCCTCGCTCAGAAAAACCATCCCCTTCTCGCCCAGCGGCATCCTGGCCAGCGCCGTGGCGGAGGTGTCCGGCTCCTCGCGAAGGGTGATGTATTCGTTGCAGTTCACAACCATCATGGTGGTTCCGATTTCAACCGCCAGCGCCGACATGCCCGCCAGGGCCAGCAGCATCGCCAGCACACAGCACAAAACCTTCCTCATGGGAATCCCTCCTCGTTTGCTTTTATATGACCCTTGGACGCCGCATCCGGGAAATAAGTTCCAATCCGGCGCCCTTCGGCTGAATATCCCGCGTCCGCATCAATCCCACAGCTTTTCCGGATAGACGCCCGCTTCCTTCATGCCCCAGATGGCGCTCTGTACCTTCTCCGCGTCCTCGCGATAGGTCATGCCGTACCAGCGTTCGGAGGTCTTCAACAGTCGCACCCGACCCTTGCCCTCGGCGATCAGCCCCTTGGGCACGTTAGGCAGGTAGAACTCCGCCTTCTTTGGATTCTTCGGCACGTCGTTCTTGAGGAACGCCTCAAACATCCTCGGAAAGGCCTCCAGCACGCCGCTTCTGAACGCCCACAGGTTCATGGACACGGGCGTTCCGGCGGGGATGAAGGTCCAGGTGGCGCCGCCGTCCTCGGTGAAGGCCGCGCCGCCCTCCCGGGGCTCGATCACGGTGCGCTCGGTGATGTCGGTGAGAAAGCCGTCCGCGTCCCCGGCGCACACGCCCCGGGACACGGTGCCGTTCTCGGTGAGGGTATTTTCGATATTGTAGCCCACCATGGCGTGCTCGTTTTCATCGCCCCCAGCCAGCAGGAAGTCCGCTGCGGCGCGGAAGGCGTCCCGGCCGTAGAAGTCGTCGGCGTTGATGACGGCAAAGGGGCCGTCCACCTCCTTCAGGGCGCAAAGCGTGGCGTGGCCGGTGCCCCAGGGCTTGGCGCGGCCCTCTGGAATGGCGAAGCTCGCCGGGATGTTGTCCAGCGTCTGCCAGGCGTATTTCATCTCCACGTGCCGGGCGATGTTGTCGCCGATGGCGCGTCGGAAGTCCGCCTCCATCTCCGGCTTGATGACGCACACCACCTTGCCGAAGCCCGCGCGCACGGCGTCATAGATGGAAAAGTCGATGATGATGTGGCCGGCGTCGTCCACGGGCGCGATCTGCTTGTTGCCGCCGAAACGGCTGCCCATGCCGGCAGCCATGATGACCAGGGTGGGTTTGGTGTTCATATGTATGCTCCTTTTCTATGCTCTGCCTCTATTGTAAGCGAAAAGCCGGAAAAGTTCAAGCCGAACGGGCATATTTTCGCGGGCAGGAGCATATAGGGTATATATTGCGCGTCACAAACGCGCGCGGCGGGAAATATAAAAAGTTTTGACAATCGCGGGGTTCAGTATATTCTCCGCACACGAGGCGCATACTCTGTATCATCAACGGTTTGGAGGGGATAAGATGGATCAGGCATTGACGCACGAAGGCATCGGTCGCATGGAGTTTCCCCGCACGGGCAGGCGCGCGGGCTGGAGCGATTCGGAAAACAAGCTGCTGTGGGAAACCGCCGACGAGGCCCAGCAGCAGGGTCTGCCGCTGAAGGCCGTGTTCGAGCAGATCGCCCGCCAGACGGGCCGCCGCCCCAACAGCATCCGCAACTACTACTATGCCCAGGTGCGCCAGCACGACGGAGAGGCCCGCCCGGCGCGGTTCGTGCCCTTTACACAGCAGGAGGTGGACTGGCTGATGGAGCAGGTGCTCGTCGCCCGCTCGGCGGGGCAGTCGGTGCGCTCCTGCCTGCAAAAGCTCTCCGGCGGAGACCACAGCCTGATGCTGCGCTATCAGAACAAGTATCGGGCCGTGATCAAGAGCAGGCCGGATTACGTGAAGGGCCTGGTGGACCGGCTGAACGAACAGGGCATGGCCTGCGAAACGCCCCAGGTGAACCACCGAGCGCGGGCGGACCTGCAGGAATCCTCAGGCCAGCTGATGGCGGAAGCCCGGCGCTCCGGCGACGCGGAGCTGGCCAAGGCCTGCGACGTGCTGACCCAGTACCTGCGCTCCCAGCGCTCGCCCCAGGGGGACATGGACGTGGCGGACGCCGCCCGGGCACTGATCGGCCCCATCAAGGAGTTCGTCGCCCTGGACGCCAAGGCCCGCATGGAGGCCGCCAATTCCTTCTGCGAGGATATTGCGGAGCGGATCGGGGAATTGGAGGCAAGGTTATAGTCCAATGGGGCTGTCTCAAAATAGAGACAGCCCCTTATCGCGCGTTCAGCAGTCCTTAATCGTATATCTTCCTGCCCTTCTCGTCCTCCGCCCCGCTGAGGCGGCGGAAGAAGGTGTTGACCACGTCCCGCCACTCGCGGGCGTTTTTGATTTGCAGCTCCATGCGCTCCAGGGCCTCGGTTCGGTCCGGCTCGGGCAGATCCAGGGCGGCGAGGGTCTCCCCCATCCGCTCCGCCCCGGCGCAGCCCTCGAAGTGATCGTCATAGATCCGCTGGATCAGCGTGCGACCGTCGGCCATCCTGTAATCATAGCGCAGCCGGTGGAAGAACAGCTTGAGATTGTCCGGGCAGGCCTCGGGGGTGGCGTACTGCGCCCGCAGCTTTTCCGGGTATTGCAGCAGATACCCCGTGCCGGCGGCGGTGCGGTCGATGCCCACGGCGTCCCGGTTGGCCTTGTGATAGGTGCCCCACAGGTCGTACTCGTAGCCGCTGGGATTGGGGCCGTAGTGGTTGTGGGGGTTCACCATCCAGCCCAGGCCCAGGGGTGCGGTGTACTTTTCGTAAATCTCCCGGCTGTGCATCAGCAGATCCACCAGGGCGTCCTCCCGGTCCTTGGGCAGATGATAGCTCAGCCTCGCCCAGCGACGGACGACCGCCTCCGGATCGGCATGGGGGTCCCAGGCGAAGCGCCCGTAGCCGAACAGGTTGACCGCGGCAAAGGGATGCCCGGTGTAATTGTCGTCCCGGCCCAGGTTGGACACCGCCGCCACCGCCGAAACGGTCCTGGGCGGCAGGGCCTCCGCCAGCTCCCGCCACATGGGCGGCATGGCGTAGATGTCGATCTGCTGGCCGGTGTACTCCTGGGCCAGCTGCACCTCCAGCGCCAGGCGCGTGCGGGGCATGGCGTAGAGCGTGGGCGACACGGGCTCGCGCACCTGGAAGTCAAAGGGGCCGTTCTTCACCTGCAGCAGCACGTTGTCGTCAAACTGGCCGTCCAGCGGCGCGTAGGTCTCATAGGCGGCCTTGGGTCGGTCGGTGGAAGTGTCGCGCCAGTCCTGCATGCAGTTGTAGACAAAGGCCCGCCAAACCAGCACGCCGCCATGAGGCGCGATGGCCCGGGCCAGCATGTTCGCACCTTCGGCGTGGGTGCGGCCATAGGTGAAGGGGCCGGGGCGATGCTCGCTGTCGGCCTTCACCAGGAAACCGGCGAAATCCGGAATGGCGGCCCAGACGGCGTCCGCCCGCTTGCGCCAGAAGCGCTGCACGCCCTCATCCAGCGGGTCCGCGGTGGGCATGCCGTGGGCGATGGGCCGGGAAAATTCGATGGAGACCATCAGCCGCACGCCGAAGGGGCGGAACGCCGCCGCCAGCTTCCTGAGCTCCGGCAGGCCCTCGTCCTCGATCAGCAGCGCCGCGTCCTCGCGGACGTTCACGTTGTTCACGCAGAGCACGTTGACGCCCACCGATGCCAGCATCCGGCCCAGCTGACGAATCCGCGGGCCGTCCCAGCAGAGTTTTCCGTCCTCGAACCAGAGGGACCGTCCGGCATAGCCCCGCTCCACGGAGCCGTCCGCGTTGTCCCAGCTGTCCAGCATCCGCAGCGGATAGAAGGGCTTTTGCAGGCTGGACGGGGGCTGTTCCCCCGCCGCCTTGGCCATCATATAGGCATAGGCGCCGTAGAGCACGCCCGGCTCGCCGCCGGCAATGGTGTCGCCGTCGATCATATAGTACTCGCCCAGATCCGGGGCCACCGCCAGCCGGGGCGTGCTGACGCCCAGCGCGGCGCAGCCTAGCGCGAGCTCGTGAACGGCGACCTTCGCGGGGGTGTCGCAGTTCGCGGGTATGTCCGCGTCCAGGAAGGGCAGCCAGGTTCTCCGGGGCACCTTAGACATATCGATCATCCCTTCAATGTGTTGTTGCATACGGGTGTTTATAGATGATTTCGCCGCACGTCGCCCAATTCCTGCGATACCGGAAAGTTTTTCGGTTCATCACGCCTCCGCGCCTCATAAAACCGCCCCGGAGGCAGAGCCTCCGGGGCGGCGAAATCGCGTCAATTCAAGCGGATCGGCGCTTATTCAGCGGTGTAGCCGTAGACGTCGGCGATCTTCTGGGTGCGCTCGTCGATGCTGGCCTGGCCGCCATTGTCCAGGTAATCCTGCATGCCCTGATCGTACACGGCGTCGAAGTCCTCCACGGAAGCGGTGACGGCCTTGTTCAGCAGGGTATCGCGGAAGGTGGGCAGCTGGGTGCCGTACTCCTGCTCGGCCTCGATGTCGCCCACGTTGAAGTAGCCCGCCACGCGGCCATCGGCCTTGGCGGTGGCGTTCGCGATGGAAACCAGGTCGCCGGCAACGGGCGCGTAGCCCAGAGCGGTGGTCACGGCGGTGGCGTCGCCCAGGTACAGGCCGTTCACGGTGATGGTGTAATCGATGTTGTTCAGGCTGTTGAAGACCCAGTCGCCGGTGACGGCCAGCTTCTCATAGCCGCCCTCGACGGCGTTGAAGCACTCGCCCTCTTTGCCCAGCTGCAGGAACGCGATGGTCTCCGGATCGGAGATGAAGTCCAGGTACAGCAGGGAAGCGATGGGCTCGTCGTTGGTGGCCGGGAAGAATACCTTGCGGTCGATGGGCTGGGCCAGGAACTTGCGATGCACGCCCGCGTCGTTCACGAAGGTATCCACGGCGATGTAGGCCGCGTCCTCGCCGACGTTGCGCTGCAGGTTGGCCTGGATGGAGTCGTCGCCGCCGCGATAGGGATAATCCCAGTTGTGCTGGAACGCGCCGACGAAGCCAGCCTTCATCATGTCGTCCTCATGGGAGGAATCGGAGGCGTACTCGGCAAAGTCCTTCCAGACCAGGCCTTCGTTGTACCAGGCGTTCAGCGTGCGGACGCCTTCCTTGTAGTTGGGATAGAGCAGGTGACGGTCGTCGGCGCTGTGGATGAACAGCTCCTCGTCCTTCACGTCATCCGGCACATAGGACATGAACAGCAGGTCGTTGCGCCAGCCGATGTCATAGCTGGTGCTGTAGGGAACCATCTTCTCAGCGTCGGCGCCCAGCAGGGTCTCGGCGTTGTCGCGGAAGGCGACCAGGCAGTTGTGGAATTCTTCCTCGGTGGTGGGCAGGGGCAGCTCCAGCTTGTCCAGCCAATCCTTGCGGATGAAGGTGTTGATGCGGGCGTTGTCCGCCAGCCTGGCCTCGACAGCCCACAGGTTGCCGGTGGCGGGATCCTGGTCGTAGTAGATGTTGTTGTCGCCCAGCAGGTTCCACAGGTTGGGCAGGATGTCCTTGTACTCTTCTAGCTTCTTTCCGCCGATGTCGTTCAGGTTGACGATGCCGCCCATCTGAGCGTA
>CAMVBO010000009.1 GCA_947165745.1 uncultured Clostridia bacterium
CCGCACTTCCTACGGCGTCGGCGTCGAGCGCACGTTCCCGCTGCACAGCCCCCGCATCGATAGCATCAAGGTTATCCGTCGCGGCAAGGTTCGTCGTGCGAAGCTGTACTATCTGCGTGATCGCAGCGGCAAGGCGGCCAAGGTCAAGGAGAGGACTTAATCTTCCGGACCACAATCGGGAATCGCTATGGGCGGTTCCCGTTTTTTCTACTCGCCCCGCGACATTGCAGGGGCGGGGTTGCGCTGCCCGCCAGAGAGGAACTGTGATATGAGCGAAACACTGAACCGCCTGACGGACCGTGTATGGGTCTATCCCTATGAAGAGGCGCGGGATCGGCCGAACCTGGGCTACATCCGGGGCGACAGGCTGTCCCTGGCCGTGGACGCCGGCCACTCCGACGACCACATCGCCGGGTTCTACCAGGCGCTGGAGGCGGCGGGACTGCCGCTGCCGGATTTGACGATATTGACCCACTGGCACTGGGACCACACCTTCGCCATGCACAAAGTCCACGGGCTGACGCTGGCGAGCGCACGCACGGACCGGCACCTGCGGGATTTCTCGGGCAAAATCGAGTGCGAGGGCGTCGAAGCGTTCCTGGCCATGGACGAAACCATCCGCCGGGAATACGCCGGAAACCGCCCTGTGGTGATCGTCCCGGCGGATGTGACGTTCACCGGCGAGATCGGCATCGACCTAGGCGGCTGCATGGTGCGCGCGTTTGAAGTGGAGTCGCCCCACACCGACGACGGCGTATTCGTGCTGATTCCCGGCGAAGACGTGCTGTTCATAGGCGACGCCAACAGCGGTGCCTTCCCCACCTGGGCGCGGGATGCCGCGATGGCCGAAAAGCTGGCCGGGACGATCCGGGCGCTGGACGCGGGAACCGTCGTCGAGGGCCACTGGATACCGACGACGAAAGAGGACGTCGTCAACGATCTGACGGAGGTTTAAGAGAAACGACCTCCTCCGTCTGCGCCCCCGGCGAAGCCACCTGCCGCGGGCCTTCGGCCCCACCTCACTGAAAATGTCCTCTGGATATTTTCCGGGTGCTCGATGCCCCTGAAGGGGAAGGCCTGGAGGAATCCGCGCCATCAACTCCTCACTTACCGAAAGGAACGCATATGCCAAACGAACGCATCAATTGGTATCCAGGCCACATGGCAAAGTCCCGGCGGCTGTTGCAGGATCAGCTGCGGGCGGTGGACGCGGTGATCGAGCTGTGCGACGCCCGCGCGCCTCTGGCGACCCGCAATCCCGACCTGCAAAAACTGACCCGGGACAAGACGCGCATCCTGGTGCTGAACAAGGCGGATCTGGCCGACGACCGACAGACCGCCCGGTGGCTGGAGCACTTCCGCCGGGAGGGTCTCACCGCCATGCGCTTCAACAGCAACGGCGGCAAGGTCAAGGAGATCCTGGGGCACATCGAGCAGGCCTCCAAGCCCGCCCTGGAGCGCTACGCCGCCCGGGGCGTGCGCAAGACCATCCGCTTCATGGTCATCGGCATCCCCAACGTGGGCAAGTCCACCTTCATCAACCGGCTGCACGGCTCGGCCATCGCCAAGGCCAGCGACCGCCCCGGCGTGACCCGCGCCAACCAGTGGGTGAAGATCGGCCCGTTCCTGGAGATATTGGACACCCCCGGCATGCTGCCGCCCCGCATGGACGACCAGGAGGGCGCGCGGATGCTGGCATACCTGGGCTCCATCCGGGATCAGATCATGGACACGGAGGACCTGGCCGGAACTCTGATGGCGCTGCTGTACGGCATCGATCCCGAGGCACTCTCGGCGCGCTACAAGCTGCCGAAGGGCTGCGGCGACGCGCCCCACGAGCTGCTGGAGGCCGCCTGCAAAGGCCGGGGCTGGCTGCTGAGCGGCGGACGCTACGACACCGACCGCGCCGCCGCGCTGGTGCTGGACGAATTCCGCGCCGGGAAAATCGGCAAGCTGACCATCCAGCGCGCGCCGGGGCGCTGAACCATGGCTTTCCGATTCGACGCGCTGGGGCTGGGCTGGGTCGTAGAACCGCCCAAGGCGCTGACCGGCGGGCTTTTGCACCGGGTGTTCCGCGTGGACACCGACCGGGGCGCATATGCCGTAAAGCTGATCGACCCGGAGGTGGCCGGTCGCCCCGGGGCCATTGACAATATCGAAAGCAGCGAAGGCGCGGCGGCGGCTCTGGCCGGGGTCGTCCCGGCGGTGGCGGCCATTGCGTTTGACGGACGGCGCGTGCGCGGGATCGACGGGCGGTGGGCCGTTGTCTACCCCTGGGCCGAGGGCGCGAGCGTCTTTCCGCCGGACATCACCCCCGCCCACTGCGCCGCCGTCGGGGACGCGCTGGGCCGGATGCACGCTGCAAACGTTCGGGCGCCGGGCATCGCGCCGGAGGCTGCGCGGATGCCGGAGATCGACTGGCCGGGGCTGCTGATGAAAGCGCCGGCGGCGCGTTGGAGAACGCGGATTGAAAGCGCTCTGCCCGATCTGATGCGCTGGAGCGACGCTGCCCGCGTGGCCGAAGGCCGGCTTTCAGACCCGCCGGTGCTCTCCCACCGGGATCTGGACCCCAAGAACGTGCTCTGGCAGGGGCTGTCGCCCAGGCTGATCGACTGGGAGGCCGCCGGGTACGTGAATCCCCAGCGGGAGCTGCTGGAGGTTCTGCTCTACTGGGCGGACGACGGCAAAGGTGGCCTGGCTTTGTGCAACGCCGAGGCGTTGCTGACCGCCTACCGGCGGCACATGCCCGCAGGCGGCGACTGGTCGGACGTGATCGCCGCCGGACGGGCGAACCATCTGGAATGGCTGGCCCACAGCGTGCGGCAAGCGTCGGAGGAACAGGTCCTTCGGACGCTGGACGCGCTGGAGCGGTATGGCGAAAACGCGCGGCGACTGATCGAAATTCTGTCGTAAGGAGGCTTCATCATGCAGACCGGCACCCCTCGCAGGCGGGAGACGTCTCAGGAAAAACTGGAACGGTTGACGGCCATCGAGCGCGGCCTGTGGGCCGAAGGGCGCGTCGTCGCCGGGATCGACGAGGTGGGCCGGGGGCCGCTGGCGGGCCCGGTGGTGACGGCCTGCGTTTCCATCCCCGTAGACAAACTCGTCCCCGGCGTGGACGACAGCAAGAAGCTGTCGGAAAAGCGCCGCGAGGCCCTGTATCCCCTGTTGCTGGCGGCGGCGGACTACGTCGAGACCACCTTCATCGGTCCGGACGTGATCGACGAGATCAACATCCTGCAGGCCACCCGGCGGGCCATGGAGCAGTGCGCCGCGGGCTTTGGCGGCGATATCATACTGATCGACGCCGTGGAGGGCTTGAAGCTGCCCTGCGCGGCCCGTTCGCTGATCCACGGCGACGCCCTCAGCTACATGATCGGCGCGGCCAGCGTCGTGGCCAAGGTCACCCGGGACCGCTACATGGTCGAACTGGATGAAAAGTACCCGATGTACGGCTTTGCCCGCAACAAGGGCTACGGCACCGCCGAACACATCGCGGCGCTGAAGAAATACGGCCCCTGCCCGGAGCACCGGCGCAGCTTCATCGGCAAGATCCTGGGGGATAAATATGAATAAGCGGCGTTTCGGCGGAGAGGGCGAGGCCGAAGCCCGAGCGTTTCTGGAGGGCAAGGGCATCAAGGTGCTGGAAATGAACTTCCGCCGCCCCACTGGGGAGATCGACATCGTCGCCAGACAGGGCAAGGTCCTCCTGTTCGTGGAAGTGAAACGGCGCTCGTCGCTGCGCTACGGCCGCCCGGCCGAGGCGGTGGACAGGGCCAAGCAGGGCCACATCCTGCGCACCGCCGCGCTCTATCTGCAGGAGAAGGGCCTGGAGGACGCGCCGGTACGGTTCGACGTAGTGGAAGTCCTGCCCGGCGAGATTCGCCACATCGAAAACGCCTTTGACGCAAAGGGGCTGTCTCATAATTGAGACAGCCTCTTTGTTGGCTCTTCGCGGAGAGGGGCATTCCCCCAGAAAAAACGTGAAGAACCTCTTTGCTGTGCCTCTACGTCCGAATCTCGCGCCTTCCTTTGCAGGATTTTCCCACTTCTTTGTGGAAATAATAAAGGTTGACCAATTCCAAGGAGCATCCGAAATGAAAAAGCTGCTTTGCGCGCTGGCGGCGCTTTTGCTGATACTTTGCCCGGTGACGGCCCTGGCGGAGGAGGAGAACCTGCTCCTGAACGGGGATTTCTCCAGCCTGGACGGCGACCTGCCGGAGGGCTGGCACAGGGAAATGTGGCTGACGGACACCGGCGTGAGCCTGCTGACCGTGGATCCGGATGGCTTTGAGGGCGGCTGCGTGACCGTGACCAATGTGGACGCGAACGACGCCCGCTTCGCCCAGACCGTGGCCGTGGAGCCGAACGCCCTCTACCGCCTCTCCGGCATGATCCGCGCCCAGGACTGCGACGGCGAGGGCTATGGCGCGACCCTGTCCATACAGGATGTGTTCGTGTACTCCGACGGCGTGTACGACACCGACGGCGAGTGGCAGTATGTGGCACTCTACGGCCGCACCGGCCCCAATCAGAGGGAGCTGACCGTGTTCGCCCGGGTGGGCGGCTATGGCAGGCTGTCCAAAGGCCGCGCCAGCTTCGACGACGTTTCCCTGGTGAAGCTTGATTCGGCGCCCGACGGCGCGACGGTGAACGACTTTTACCGGGAGGACACCGGTTCCTCCAACGCCCCCGCCGCTGATGGCGGCGAGCCCGCCCGGAGCACCGAAAGCTGGATCCTGTTTACCTGCTGCTGGGCGCTGCTGGTGGCGGGCGTGACCCGCAAGCGCGGGCGCGGGGCAGAAGCCATGGCGCCTTCAAAGAGGCGTTGGCTGTTCTTCGGCCTGCTGGGGCTGGCGTTCGCGCTGCGACTGATCGTCGCCGTGCGGGTTCGGGGCTATCACACCGATATCAACTGCTTCTCCGCCTGGTCGGAGCGGATGTTCTCCATGGGGCCGACCCGCTTCTACAGCCCGGACTATTTCTGCGACTATCCCCCGCTGTACATGCTGATGCTGATACTGCCCGCGGCGCTGCGCCGGGTGCTGGGGCTGGCGGTGGGCAGCGGCGGCTATCTGGCGCTGCTCAAGCTGCTGCCCATATTGGCGGACATCGCCTCGGGCCTGCTCGTCTGGCGCGTGGGCCGGAAAAAGCTGTCTGACCGCGGGGCGATGCTGCTGGGGCTGATGGTCGCCTTCAACCCCGCCGCCATCGCCAATTCCGCCGCCTGGGGACAGATCGACGGCCTGTTGGCGCTGGCCGTCGCGCTTTGCGCGCTGGAAGCCGCCGAAGGCCGCACCCTGCGGGCGCTATTGTGGTTCGGCGCCGCGCTGCTGATCAAGCCCCAGGCGCTGCTGTTCGGGCCGGTGGGCCTGGCGGCCATACTGGCCGGCCTGTTCACCGCCGAACCCGGCCAGCGCAAGGCGCGGCTGCGCGGGCTGCTGCTGGGCGCGGCGGCGGTGCTGGCCATGCTCTACGCCGCGGCCTTCCTGTGCTGCCTGGGCCAGGTCCACACCCTCGGCGAGGCGCTGACCCGGCCCGTGGCATGGCTCGTGGAGCTGTACACCGGCACGGTGAGCGGCTATCGCTACGTGACCGTGAACACGCTGAACCTGCCCTACCTGCTGGGCATGAACTGGGCCAGGGTGGACGACCACCGGGGCGTGACCCTGTTCGCGTGGGTGCTGTTTGCCCTGTCCTACATCGTCGCCATCGCCCTGACCGTCAAGGCGGCGAAGAAGCCCCGCCGGCTGTTTTTGACCGGCGGCCTGCTGATCGTGCTGGTATGCACCTTCGGGCCGATGATCCACGAACGCTACATCTTCCCGGGTGTGATCCTGCTGGCGATGGCCTTCGGCTGCGAGCGGGACAAGCGGCTGCTGATTGGCCTGACCGTGCTGTCCTGCACGCTGTTTATGAACGAGATCCTGGTGCTCCAGGGCGGCATGACCGAGGCCAACTTCGGTCACCTGCAATCCTCCGAGCACTGGCTGAACTGCATCCTTTCAGCAGTCAATGTGCTGAACGCGCTGTTCCTCGCCTGGACGGCGGCGGACATCTGCCTGCGGGACCGCGTCATGGCGCTGCCCAAGCCCAAGCGCGAGGCGGTCAACGCCGGGATTTACTCCCTCTCGGAGGCCCCGAATTACCGCATGGGCATCAGGCGGCCGGACCTTCTGCTGATGGCGGCGGTGACGGCGCTGTACAGCGTGCTGGCCTTCACCAACCTGGGCTCGACCAAGGCCCCGCAGACCGGCTGGACTTCCAGCCAGAGCGGCGAGACGGTGGTGTTTGACCTGGGCGAGGTCCGGACCTTCCGCATGACCTACTACGGCGGCATCTGCAATTCCACCTTTACGGTTCAGCTGTCCAACGACGGCGAAAAGTGGACAGAGCCCTGCTGGGCCAAGTACGCCCAGGGCGAGATCTTCCGCTGGCTGTGGTACACGCCGCTGGACGCGGGGCAGAACGTGCTCTACGAAGATACCGTGCCCACCGACGACGGCTCGGCCTATGTGACCTATGCCACCGCCGGCAGCAGCGACCCGATGCAGACGGCCCGCTATGTGCGGCTGGAGGCCCAGTCCGCGGGGCTGATCCTATACGAGGTGGGTTTCCTGGACGGGGACGGCGGCGTGCTGCCCGTTGCCGGCGTCGAACAGTCCGGCCAGACGCTCAGCGCCGACAGCGCCGCGCTGCTGATCGACGAACAGGATACGGTGCCCCCAATCCCCAGTTACCTGAACTCCACCTACTTCGACGAGATCTACCACGCCCGCACGGCCTTTGAACACCTGCACGGGCTGAAGGCCTACGAGTACACTCACCCGCCGCTGGGCAAGGTGCTGATGATGGCGGGCATCCAGCTGTTCGGCATGACGCCCTTCGGCTGGCGGTTCATGGGCGCGCTGGTGGGCGTATGGATGGTGCCGCTGATGTACCTGCTGGCCAAGCAGCTGACCAAGGACACGCGGCTGTCCTTCATCGCCATGTGCCTGATGGCGCTGGACTCCATGCACTTCACCCAGACCCGCATCGCCACCATCGACAGCTACGCGGTGTTCTGGATCATGCTGATGTACCTGTTTATGTTCAGGTACAGCCAGATGAGCTGGAACCGGGAGCCGCTGGGCAAGACGCTCATCCCCCTGGGGCTGTGCGGCGTAACCATGGGCGTGGCCTGGGCCACGAAGTGGATCGGGGTCTACGCCTCGGCGGGGCTGGCCGTCATATTCTTCTGGACGGTGTTCCGCCGCCTGCGGGAGACGCGGCAGCTGAAGGACAAAAGCCGCAGCCTGAAGAGCCTGCTGATCACACTGGCCTTCTGCCTGGTGTTCTTCGTGGTGGTGCCCGCGCTGATCTACTATTTCAGCTACTACTGGTTCCTGCGGGGCGAAGGCCTGCAGCGCTTTGGCGACATGTTCAGCGCAAAGTGGGTCAAGTGGGTCGTCCAGCAGCAGAAAAACATCTTCAACTATCACGCGGGCCTGGGCGGCGACACCCACTACTTCCGCTCGCCCTGGTACCAGTGGCCCGTCATCTGGTGGCCCATGTGGTACTATTCCGGCACGGGCTACATGCCAGAGGGCACCATCTCCTCCATCAGCTGCATGGGCAACCCGGCGGTCTGGTGGTTCGGGCTGGCGGCGCTTTTGTTCGTGGTGGGCCGGATGTGCTGGAAGCGGTGGGCCCATCGCGTGGACGTTCTGGTGGTGATCGGCTTCGCCAGCCAGTTCCTGCCCTGGGTCATCGTGCCGCGCAGCACCTTCATCTACCACTACTTCGCCAGCGTGCCCTTCATCATACTTGCCTCGGCGCTGCTGCTGGACGCCATCCGCAAGCGCAGCGAAACCGCCTTCAACGTCACCTCGGGGGCGCTGCTGGGCGCGGCGCTGATCCTGTTCGGGGCGTTCTATCCGCTGGAGAGCGGCCTGCCCTGCTCCCGCGCCTACGCCCGGCACCTGCGCTGGTTCAAGTGGTACAACTACTGACGACCTGGAACAATTTGGCAAGCCCGACCGTCCATAATGCAAACAACGCGGGAGGCGAAACGCTGTGAATGCCTGGATTTTCATGGGTTATGCCGTCATGGGCCTGGGCTGCCTGCTGGTGGTCATCGGGCTGATGGGCCGGCGCAACTGGAACCGCAAGCTGGAAAAGGAGCGCGCCCGGGCCACGGGCGTGGTGTCGGGCTACGCGCAGAAGACCAGCGGGCATCGCGGCTCGCCGGTGTGCGAGCCCATCATCAGCTTCATGGCCGACGGCGTGGAGCGCAAGGCGAACTGGAACGCCATCGTGCCGCTGAGCCAATGGCCCATCGGCCGTGAGGTGGAGCTGCTCTACGACCCCGACCACCCCGAGGACATCCACCTGGCCGAACAGGAAAGCGACTCCCCGCCCAACGGCATCATGCGCGGCGGCGCGATCCTGATCGCCATCGCGCTGGTGGCAATCGTCGGGCTGCGGCTGCTGTCCGGCAACGGCCTGATCGGCTCAAAGCCGGCCCGGAACGACAGCCTGCCCCGCATCTCCGTGTTCACCGGCGACCCTGAACGGGCGAAGGCAGGCTTCAGCTACACCCTGAATCAGGACGGCAGCGCCACCATCACCGGCTACACCGGCAGCGAGTCAGAGCTGATCCTGCCGATGATGATCGACGGGCAGCTGGTCACCGCCATCGGCCAGAGCGCCTTTGCCGGCAATCGAACCCTGGCGACAGTCACCGTGCCCGGCACCATTCGCACCATCCCCGCAGGCGCGTTCGCCGGGTGCCTGAGCCTGCATACCTTCAACCCGCTGCGCGGCGTGCAGCGCATCGAGAGCCTCGCCTTCACCGGCTGTCTGTCGCTTAAGGACGTCTACCTTCCGGAGAGCGTGACCGACATCGCGGACGACGCCTTCCCCGAGGACTGCGGGGCCACCTTCTATGCGGCCAAGGGCTCAGAAGCGGCGAAGTGGTGCGAGGAGCGCGGGTACGCTATGGAGGCGGAATGAAACAGGGGCGGCCTCAAAACACTTGTTTTGAGGCCGCCCCTGTGTTGCTTCGATCTCACTTTTTTAGATAGTAATACTTCATCAGGCGCTCCCGCTCGGCCGGATCGCGCACCATGCCGATCAGCCGGGTCATGTTCCGAACCGTCACTTCGTTGATCGGCTCGCCCTTTTCCAGGCAGCGCTTTTGCAGGTATCGATTGTAGTTGAAGTAGCCCTTGCAGCTTTCAATCAGCTTTTTTAAGTGCTCGTCGTCCAGCCGCTGCGCCGCCTGGAACCGCATCTCATTGTTGATTTTGGTATGGATGATGCTCTGGCCAAAGCTGTCGTGGATCGCCTTGTACAGCGCGTCCTGGTCCGTCTCCTCCGCCATGACCTTCAACAGATCGGCGTCCTTGACCTGCTGCGCTGCCTCTTCCCTGGCGCTCTTGCGCGCATAGCGTTTCACGCTGGCGTTCAGGTCGGCCCTGGCGATGTGATCCGTCAGCCTGTTCAGACCGATCTTGAGCCCCACATAGCCGGCGATGCCCGCGACGATGCCGAGTATGCCGTTGAGCTGGGTCGCCAACGCGGCCAACCCGAGTGCTGCGGCAATGATGAGGATGTTGCCCATCATGGACACGCCCGTCGCCACGGAGCTGTGCTCATACTTTTTCCATACGATAAACCACATCGCCTATTCCTCCCTGAATTTCGTTTTCCATATAATAACTATAACACATTCTTAAACATGCGTCAAGGCCGGCGCGGGCTCTGCCCAGGCGGCGTTTGCTATTGCCACGCGCCGCATTTTTGCGTATAATAACATTGTATATTTGTGCAATGGAGGATGACAGCATGCTCGCGTTCGTATCCAGCTGCGGCCTGACCGGCATCGACGGCTTCAAGGTGTCGGTAGAGATCAACCTGGCCCACGGCATGCCCCAGTTCGACATCGTCGGCCTGCCGGACGCCTCGGTAAAGGAGAGCCGGGAGCGGGTGCGGGCGGCGCTGAAGAACAGTGGCTACCAGTTTCCCGCCGAGCGCGTGACCGTGAACCTGGCCCCGGCGGACATGAAAAAGGAGGGCCCCGCCTTCGACCTGCCCATCGCGCTGGGCATGCTGGCCTGCATGGGGCTGATCGACCAGGAAGCCCTCAACGGCCTGTGCGTGTTCGGCGAGCTGTCGCTGAACGGCGCGGTGCGGCCCGTGCGCGGCGCGCTGCCCATGGTGATCTCAGAATTGGAGCGGGGCGTGAAACGCTTTCTGCTGCCCGCCGGGAACGCCGGTGAAGTGAGCTGCATCGAGGGCGCGGAGATCATCCCGGCGGACACCCTCGCCGCCGCCGCCCGCCACCTGACCGGCGAGCTGCCCATCCGGCCGCTTGAGCCCCTGGCCTATCGCCAACTGATCAGCCGCCGCCAGTTCAGCGAGGATTTCTGCCACGTGAAGGGCCAGGCCAAGGCCAAGCGGGCGCTGGAAATCGCCGCCGCCGGGGGCCATAACGTGCTTTTGATCGGCCCGCCGGGCAGCGGCAAGACGCTGATGGCCCGGTGCATGCCCACGATATTGCCGGACATGACCTTCGAGGAGGCCCTGGAAACCACGCGCATCCACTCCGCGGCCGGCATCGTGCCGCCCACGGGGTTGCTCACCGAGCGCCCCTTCCGCTCGCCCCACCACACCGCCAGCCACGCCAGCCTCGTCGGGGGCGGCCCCAACGCCCTGCCCGGGGAGATCAGCAAGGCCCACAACGGCGTGCTGTTCCTGGACGAGCTGCCGGAATACCGCCGGGACGTGCTGGAGGCCTTGCGCCAGCCCATGGAGGACGGCTTCGTGACCATCACCCGGGTCAGCGCCCAGAGCACCTATCCCAGCCGGTTCGTGCTGGTGTGCAGCATGAACCCCTGCCCCTGCGGGAACCTCGGCAGCCGCACCCAGCAGTGCCGGTGCACGCCCAACGAGATAAGAAGGTATTTGAACAAGATCTCCGGCCCGCTGCTGGACCGGATCGACATGCACATCGAGGTGGAATCCATCCCGGCGGAAAAGCTGTCTGAAATCGGCTTGTCCGAATCCAGCGACAGCATCCGCCAGCGCGTGGAAGCCGCGAGGGAGGTGCAGCTCAAGCGCTACGCGTCCATCGGTATCCACGCAAATGCCGAGCTGAACGCCCGCACGCTGGCCGGGGCCTGCCGAATGACCCCTGCGGCCCAGGACCTGCTGCTGGCCTCCACGGAGCGATTGAAGCTGTCCAACCGGGCCTATACTCGCATCCTCAAGGTCGCGCGGACCATCTGCGACCTGGACGGTTTGGAACTTATCGACGAGGCCCAGATCGCCGAGGCCGTGCAGTATCGCACGCTGGATCGGAAGTACTGGGGATAGCCGGGGCAGGGCCCCGGACCCCGTTCGCTGCCGCGCTTTCACTCCCGCCGGGTCGGCTCAGCAACGGCCTCCCGGCGGCATGAGCCATCAAATTCATCGAGAGGAAGAAATCCGAATGAGCCGACCGACCTTCGCCCGCGCTTTTCTGCGATACACGATACTGTTTCTGATCGTCCTTGCGATCATACTGGCGCCGATGCTCATCAAGGGCAAGGTCTTCGTCCACAATTCCGATGGCGTCAGCCAGCACGTGCCCTTCATGCAGTTTTATGCCCGTTGGCTGCGGGACACGGCCTCTGCGATCATACACGGACAGCCCGTGGCCATGTACTCCCACACCATGGGCTACGGCTCGGACATACTGTACGCGCTGAACTGGTACGGCATGGGCGACCCGCTGAACCTGCTGTACGTGTGCTTCGGCCCGTCCCGCATCCTGCTGGGCTATACCGTCATACACATCCTGCGCGTCTATCTGGCGGGACTGGCCATGCTGCTGTTGATCCGCCGTTTCGGGAAGCTCGACCGGTACAGCCCCTTCGCCGGGTGTGCCTACGCCTTCGGCGCCTTCGCGTTTTCGGTGGGCCTGTTGCAGCACCCCATCTTCATCAACCCCATGATCCAGCTGCCCATGCTGATCGTCGGCATCGACCGCGTGCTCAAGCGGGAATCCGGCGTGCCGTTCATACTGTCCGTCGCCTGGACGGCGCTGTGCGGATACTATTTCCTGTACATGTGCAGCGTCTTCCTGTTCCTGTTCGCCCTCATCTGGCACTTTGACGTCAACAGGAGCCATGCCTGGCGCACGCTGCCCGCGCTGTTCGGAAAGAGCATGATATACTACCTGGTCGGCCTGTGCCTCGCGGGACCGGTGTTCTTTCCCTCGTGCCTCGGGTTCCTGCACGGCGGGCGCGCCGGCGAAGTGATGGCGCTGCCGACGCTTTCGATCAACTGGGCACAGCGCCTGTTTGCCCTGCCGCTGAGCATCATGGCACCCCTCACGAAGGGCACCAATCAGCCCGCCATGCTCTGGCTGGGCGGCCTGTTGACCCTGCTCAGCCTCAAGAAGCACCGCTTCGGCGTGCGAACGCTGTGCCTCTGCGCCTTTGTGATGCTGGCATGCCCCCTGACCGACTACCTTATGAACGGCTTTGCCTACCCCACCAGCCGCTGGACGTTCGGCCCGGGCATTCTGATCGTGGCGCTGGGCATCGCAGGGCTTTCAAAGCTGGCAGCCATGACCCGGCGCCAGCGGATCGCCGTCGACGCGTTCTCCTGGATCATGATCGTCTATTTCACCGCCAGGGTCGCCATGATCTTCGTTAAAAACCACTTTGCCCTCACGCGCGACACGCTCGAAGGCGCCGCCTATCCGGGCTTTGTCGCCGCGGGCTTCTTCGTCTCCTGGGCCGCGATCCGCTGGGTCAATTCCCGGCGCTTCCAAGCCCGGGAGCATGCTCAGGCAAGGGGCAGGCAGGCCCTCGCGTGCGTCATGCTGGCCAGCGTCATCGCCACTTGCTACCTGTGGGAAGTGCCGCGCATGATGACCAACACCTACCAGACCCCGTCCCGGATCATGGAGGGCATCTATGGCGCGTCTCCCCTCAACGATCCCGCGCTGCAGGGCGCCGAAGGCTTCGTGCGGGTGGATTGCGACGTCAGCGCCCAGACGCACCGCAACGACACCGTCACCTCAAACGTGTCCTGCACCCAGTTCTACAACAGCACGCTGGCCGAATCGCTGTACAACGGCGTGAATGAAATGGCGCTTCCGATGTTCATATGCAACAACCTGTGCGGGCTGAACAGCCGCGCGCCGCTGGAAGCGCTCTGGTCGGTCAGCCACTACGTCCGAAGCGTCGAGGGCGGGAACATGGCCCCCGTTCCCTACGGGTTCGAGCGGATCAAGGCGAACGAGCGCTATGAAGTCTATAAAAACACGCTGGCGCTGCCGTTCGGTTACACCACGGACGCCTATGTGCTCGATGAGGAGTATGCGGCGGCCAGCGCCGTCGAAAAGCAGTGGACGCTGCTCCAGGGCGCCACGCTGGCCAGGGAGGACGCCAGTCTCAGGCATATCGAGCCGGAATACGCCTTCACCCGTCCGGAGCTGTCCATGGATTGCGGCGAAGGCGTGGAATGGCTGAACGGCACCCTGACGGCCCGGGAGGGCGGCCAGATGACGCTCCGGTTCGAAGGCCCGGAAAACTGCGAGGCGTACCTGGAAATCGGGGATTTACGCTATGAAAAGTACGACTCCAACACGATCGTATGGAACATTCGCGGCGAGGCGCTGGACTACAACGTCGCCTTCTCCACGCCCGACCATCATCAGTTCTCCAGGCAGTCCAACCTGCTGATCCAGCTGGGCTGCGGCGCGCAGGCGCGGCGGGAGGTCACCGTCACGTTCCGGCAGGGCTTCAAAGCCCGCCTGGGCGAGCTGAGCGTGGTCTGCCAGCCGATGGCCGGCCTTAAGGCCCGCCTGGACGCGCTGCGGAGCCATGCCATGACCCGGGTGGCGCTGGATGTGAACCAAATCCGGGGCGAGGTTCAGGTCGACAAGGATTCCGTGCTCATACTGCCGCTGCCGTACAGCGCCGGCTGGATCGCCTCCGTCGACGAAAAGCGGGTAGACACTTTCCCGTCCGGAACGGCGTTCACCGCCCTGAAGCTGCCTGCCGGGGAACACCGCGTGACGCTGCGCTATCACACGCCGGGATTCTGCGCCGGCGTGATCGCCCTGGCGATCAGCCTGATTGCCATTGCCGCAATCGCCCTGCTGGAGCGAAGGCGAAAGAAGGAAAACCCTGAGAAGTGACACGTAAAGGCCGATCAGCGCCACGCGCCGACCGGCCTTTTCATGGGTGCGTTTATCCGGCTTCAATTCCCTCCAAAGGGGTCCAGGATCGTCGGCATGCGCCGCTTGTGCATATTGGCGGCTTCCCGGGCGCGGATCTTCGCGTCGGTGCCGGCATCGCCGCAGCCGCCCAGGCGGATGTACTTGTGGATATCGGCATAGCTCAGGCCCATCTTCGCCTCGTCGCTCATGCCGGACAGGCCGTCCGTGGGCGTCTTTTCCACCAGTTTCCCCGGCAGCTCCGGCATCGTCAGTCCCACGGCCACCACCTCCACGCTGGTCAGCGCCCCCAGCAGTGAAAAATCACAGGAGGTGTCGCCATCCTTGGTGCAATAGCCCACGGTGGCCTCGGAGAGATTGCCCGTGCCCACCAGCCGCGCGCCCAGGCTCTGGGCAATGCAGCGCAGGGCCGTCATGCGCAGGCGGGGTCCGACGTTGATGTCCGCCTCGCGGCTGGCGGGCACGGCAAACTCGCCATCAGCGGCGTCGGCTTTGACCGCCGCGCGCAGAGCCTCGTGCGTTGCGCCGATGTTCAGCGTGCGACGGGGAATGCCCAGCGCCGCGCACACCCGGCGGGAATCCGCGATGTCGGCCTGCTCGCCGTCGGGCAGCATCACGCCGTAGACGTTCTCCCGGCCCAGCGCGCGGGCACAGATCGCCGCCGCCACGCTGGAATCCTTGCCGCCGGAGATACCGACGACGACCCGGGCAAAACCCTGCTCCGCCGCCAGCGCCCGCAGCGCCGAGATCAGCCCGTCCCGGGCCGCGACGGGGTCGAAATGATATGCGTTCATGGTATCGCTCCTGTCTGGGAAACTCCTTCGGCGCCGGGCGAAACGACGCTGCGCCTTCCGGGTGTGGGCGGACGGCGACCTCTTCCATTTTGCGCTGCGCGCAATCCGCCTTCCCCATAGGGGAAGGCTGTGCCGCCCCCGATACTAAAGCACGGCAGCCGTCGCACCCTGTTCCCTGTTCCCCATTATACCACACCTCCCCCCATCCCCGCAATTTCCGATAATTTCTTACATATTTTATATTCCCTTTTCCCGCGAAGCCAGTTTGCGCTTGTGCTTTGAGAAAAAGTGTGCTATATTTTATCAGAGAAATTTTGCCCTCGGGGCGAAAACGCCCCCGAAGCGGCAGAAGGAGTCGCGACACCAATGAAGACCGCATTGATTATACCCGCCTACAAGCCCGCCAAGGAGCTGTTGGCGCTGATCGCGAAATTCGAGTCCAACCCGGATTTTGTACCCGTGGTGGTGGACGACGGCAGCGGCGCGGAGTTTGAACCCATCTTCGCCGCGCTGCCCAAGAGTGTGAAATTCCTGCGCCACCCCCAGAACCGGGGCAAGGGCGCGGCGCTGAAAACCGCGTTTGACTACGTGCTGAAAAACCTGCCGGACTGCCGGCTGGCCGTGACCGCCGACGCCGACGGGCAGCACCGCTATGAGGACATCCTGCGGGTGTGCGCCACCGCCGAGGCCAATCCCGGCGCGCTGGTGCTGGGCAGCCGCAAGTTCGAGGGCGACGTGCCCCTGCGCA
>CAMVBO010000010.1 GCA_947165745.1 uncultured Clostridia bacterium
CTGGAATCTGGAGATCGTGCCCATCAACTGGGACACCAAGGACATCCAGCTGGACGCCGGGGAGATCGACTGCATCTGGTCCGGCCTGACCATCTATGCCAACGGCATCACCGAGGACCGCTTCACCATCTCCTTCCCCTATTCCGACAACAGCCAGATGATCCTGACCAAGCAGGGCACCGGCATCGAGAGCTTTGACGACCTGGCCGGCAAGGTCGTGGGCGTGCAGATGGGCACCTCCGCCGAGGCGGCCCTCACCGGCGACGGCGAGGCGGCCGATCTGGGCGCCACCTTCGGCGCGCTGCAGCCCTATCAGGACTACACCGTCGCCTCCACCGAGCTGCAGGCCGGCGCCATCGATGCCATCGCCATCGACGCGCCCGTGGCCAAGCAGAAGATCGACACCTACGGCGACGAGTACTACTGCCTGGAGGAGTCCTACGCCTCCGAGAAATACGGCATCTGCTTCCGCAAGGCCGACACCGAGCTGTGCCAGCAGGTGGAGGACGCCTACATGCAGCTGGTGAACGACGGCACCTACATCGCCCTGGGCGAGAAGTACGGCCTGGATCTCGGCTACCTGGTGCTGGCCGCCCAGTAAACCGCCGCTTCCGGTACCCGAAGCAAAACAGCCATCGCGATTGAGATTCTTCGACATCGGCTATGCCTCCGCTCAGAATGACGCGCACGCGAGCGCCGTCATCCTGAGCGGAGCCGCTAAAGCGGCA
Source organism: uncultured Clostridia bacterium (assembly GCA_947165745.1). Next base: position 729 of record CAMVBO010000010.1, read on the forward strand.
AAGTCGAAGGATTTTTAACATTTCCATATTCCCCAAAGGAGCCACGCTATGACACTCACCTCCATGATCCTCAAGATGGGCGAGGGCCTGGGCCGGACCTGCGCCATATTCTTTCTCACGCTGCTGTTCTCGCTGCCACTGGGCCTGGTCGTCGCGTTGCTGCGCATGAGCAGGAACAAGGTCGTCAGCGGCATCACCAAGGTGTATATCTCCGTCCTGCGGGGCACGCCGCTGATGCTGCAGCTGATCGCCGTGGCCTACGGCCCCTTCTACCTGTTCGGGGCCACGCTGCTGGTGAAGCAAAAGCTGCTGGCCATCATCATCGCCTTCGCGCTGAACTACGCGGCCTACTTTGCCGAGATCTATCGCGGCGGCATCGAGAGCATGCCCGTGGGCCAGTATGAGGCCGCCGCCGTGCTGGGCTACAGCAAGGCGCAGACCTTCTACCGCATCATACTGCCCCAGGTGATCAAGCGCATATTACCCAGCGTGACCAACGAGGTGATCACCCTGGTGAAGGACACCTCCATGGCCTTCACGCTGGCCTACATGGAGATGTTCTCCATCGGCAAGCAGATCGCCAACAGCCAGTCCAGCTTCACGCCCTTCGTCATCGCCGGCGCGTTCTATTACCTGATGAACAGCGTGGTGGCCTTCGCGATGTCCCGGTGCGAGAAGGCGCTGAGCTACTATCGCTAAGGAGGCAGGCGCATGAAAATCCTTGAAATCGAACACTGCCGCAAGCATTTTGGCGAAAACGAGGTGCTCACCGACATCTCCCTGACCGTGAACGAGGGCCAGGTGGTGTCCATCATCGGCCCCAGCGGCTCGGGCAAGAGCACGCTGCTGCGCTGCGCCACGCTGCTGGAGACCATGGACGGCGGGAGCCTGAAATATCTGGACAAGGTGGCTGTGCGGGATGAGGGCGGCAGGTCCGTCTACGCTTCCCAGGCGGAGCTTAGGCAGATTCGCGGCTATTTCGGACTGGTGTTCCAGAACTTCAACCTGTTCCCCCACTATTCGGTGCTGAAGAACATTACCGAAGCCCCGTTGCTGATCCAGCGGCGGGACAAGGCGGAGGTGCTGGAGACCGCCCGGGACCTGCTGAACAAGATGGGCCTGGCGGACAAAGCCGACGCCTATCCCTACCAGCTGTCCGGCGGCCAGCAGCAGCGGGTGTCCATCGCCCGGGCGCTGGCGATGAAGCCGAAGATGCTGTTCTTTGACGAGCCCACCAGCGCCCTGGACCCGGAGCTGACCGGCGAGATTTTGAAGGTCATCCGCGCGCTGGCCGCCGAACACATGACCATGGTGATCGTCACCCACGAGATGGCCTTCGCCCGGGACGTGTCCGACCACGTGATATTCATGGACGGCGGCGTGATCGTGGAGCAGGGCAAGCCCGGCATCATCAACAACCCCACCCATGACCGCACGATCCAGTTCCTGAGCCGTTTCAACTGACATGATCGTCGATTACATCAAGCTCAGCCCCACCGGCAACATCACCCTGCTGGTGAAGACCCCGGTGCCCCGCGAAGGGCAGCGGGCAGCCTCCCTGCGGCTGTTGGAATCCGTGGGCGGCGAGCAGGTGGGCTTCATCGAACCGCCGGATCAGGGCGACGCCCGGCTGCAAATGATGGGCGGGGAGTTCTGCGGCAACGCCACCATGTCCCTGGGCGCGGTGCTGTGCCGGGACGCGGGCCTGGATGAAGCCGCGCTTACCCTCGAGGTTTCCGGCAGCGACGGCCCCGTGCCCTGTCAAATCCGGCGGGGCGACGACGGCTGGGTGGGCACGGTGCGCATGCCCCTGCCCACGGCCATGCGCCGCGCAACACTGGAGACGGACGCCGGGGCGATGGAAGCGCCGCTGGTGGAGATGCCCGGCATCGCCCACCTGATCCTCCCGGCGCGTTCGGGACTGGACGAGGCCCAGCTGCGCCGCCGCCTGCCGGAGTGGAACAAGGCAATCGGCGCGGACGCCCTGGGCGCGCTGCTCTGGGACGAAGCGGATCGGGCCATCGACCCGCTGGTGTACGTGCCATCCGCAGGCACGCTGGTGCGCGAGCACGGCTGCGGCAGCGGCAGCGCCGCCGTGGGATGCTGGCTCTCGGAGCAGAGCGCCCGCGACATCCACGTAGGCATCCGCCAGCCCGGCGGCGTCATCACCGTCGACACCCGCCGCGCGGGTTCCGCCATCGCCGCTCTTGCCATCACCGGCCGCGTGACCATATTGGAAGAGGGCTGTTCGGAAATATAGAAGGGCTGTCTCACAGATGAGGCAGCCCTTCTATTGTTTTCAGCCCTGTCTATGCTTGTATCAGCGCTCCGTTTTCCACCCGCCAGGCCTGGCCCACCTCGGCGCCGGCCAGGTCCTCGGCGTCGGTACAGGTGATGAAGGTCTGGATGCCCTTCAACCGGCTGACCAGCTGGCGGCGGCGTCCGGGGTCCAGCTCGCTCATCACGTCGTCCAGCATCAGCATGGGCCACTCCCCCAGCTCCTCCTTCATCACATCCAGTTCGGAAAGCCGCATGGACAGCGCCGCCGTGCGCTGCTGCCCCTGGGAGCCGTAGGCGCGCACGTCCCGGCCCTCCACCAGGATTTGCACATCGTCCCGGTGCGGGCCCACGGAAGTGGTCAGCCGGCGAAGATCCGCCTCCCGCGCGCCGAACAGCGCCTCCAGGATGGCCTGGGCGTCGTCGCCCATGCCCACGCTGGGCAGGTAACGTATCTCCAGCCGCTCCTTTTCATCGGAGATCGAGCGGTGGGTCTCGGCGGCGACGGCGTTCAGCTGGGCGATATAGGCCCGGCGGTGGCGCATCAGCTCCGCCCCGGCGGCGGCCAACTGCTCGTCCCAGCTGTCCAGCGTGTTCAAAAACGCGGGCTGCGCGGCGATCAGCTTCAGCGTCTCGCCCCGCTGCTTCAACGCCCGGGCATAGCGCTGCAGGGCATAGTAATAGGCCGGGCGAATCTGCGAAAGCGCCATGTCCACGAAGCGGCGGCGCTCGGCGGGGCCGTCCTTCACGGTGCGCAGGTCCTCCGGGCTGAACAGCACCCCGGTGACGTGGCCCATCAGCTCGCCGGAGCGGGACACCTCCTGCCCCGCGATCTTCGTCTTACGCCGGCCCAGGCTGGGCAGCACGATCTCCACCTCGTGGGAGCCGTCCCGGCGCAGCGCCTCCACCTTCACGTCCGCGAAATCCGCGCCCCAGCGAATCAACTCCCGATCCTGCCGCGTGCGGTGCGAGCGCCCGGTGCAGCACAGGTACAGCGCCTCCAGCACATTGGTCTTACCCTGGCCGTTGTCGCCCAGCAGCACGTTCACACCCTCGCAGGGCGTCAGCTCGCAGGCCTCGTAGCTGCGGTAATTCGTCAGTTGCGCGCGCGTGATAATCAAAGAATCTCCCCGGCCTTCCTGTCATTTCTGGTTACCATTATAGGGCATAGGCCGGGGAATTTCAAGTTTTACCTCTATGGTTTCACCCTGCATCTGTTCGCCAATACTCAACCAATTCTACTCAACATGACGCGCAAATACTGCGAATTGTTCAATGCCGATATTGTGCGTGATTATGACAATCATTCTCCGTTGTCGCAGATGCATAAAGGAAATACGAGAATCAGACTATAAGTTATAAAACGATGTAAGTATTCGAAACCCCGCTTGCGCAGCAAGCGGGGTTTCATCAATGATTTACTTCTTGACTGGTTCAAGCACTTTACCCATCTCGTCAAGGACTGCCTGTGGAATCTCCCAAGCAGGACCGACATCGTAATCAACAAAAGAGGTTAAAGCAAGTATGCCATCATCGTTTTTTTCATAAACACGCAACTGAACGATACGCATATTTTCTCCGACAACAAACTCAAAACTGCGGAAATCCTCGCTTTTAATGAAGAAATAGTTGTATCCGTTCTCATCCTGCCTAACACCGTTCATCGTATCAAGGTTGCCATAAGGAAAATGATAGCTTTCGCAGTAGTATTCATAATCATCTTGTGAAAATGAATTATCTTGTTCTACCGTCTTTCCGTCATAAATAAAGGTATATGTATTTATAGAATAAGTATTCATCTTCATCCATAGGAAGCTTTCTTCACCAATCATCACTATCCCGTATGGAGAATCCTGAATTGCCATTTTGAGTTTGAGTAATGGCTTCCCATCATTGTTTAAATTCAAATTCTCCGTGATGTATAATGCTCCGTATTCTTCAATGTCCTTGGCTTCATCATTCATTTGGTCAAGTAACACATACATTGGGTATTCACTGCCGTCGGTTTTCTCAAAAAAAGTTTCATACCTTTCTTCTGGGTTGATAAGTGCTGGTTCATCAAAACTGCCAGTGACGCTGTTACCCATAGAAATTGAGCCTGTTGGGGTGTTATTTGTCTCATCAACCTCTTTCTCTGCTTGCTCTTTGTTCTTTTCCTCATCGATTCCCAATGAATTCAACAATTCATCATCAATGACACCAGAGACCGTTAATCCTTTGTCCGTCTGATAACTGGATATCGCGGCTTTGGTTTTCTTTCCCGCCGCACCGTCTGGCTTGCCACAATCATAGCCAGCATCATTCAGCGCTTGTTGGACCTTCTTCACAGTTGCCTTATCTTTATACTCTGCGGCAAAAGCAGAAACAGAAGACAGCAAAAGGAATATAACCAATACGATCGCAATTGCCTTTCTCATTCTCGTTACCTCACTGCATTTCTAAATGCGTGCTTCACAACCTTGGGCGTTCCCTGCAACTTCACATACTTTGCCACCGCTGACGGGGACCGCCCGATTTCACAGGCGACCATAGCAAATGGCAAATTAAGCAACCACCCCATTGCCATTTGCTGTTATCTAACCTAAAGCATAGCCTCCCTCCCCTTACATTCTATTGCTTAACTTAAATTATACATTACTCATAATCACATGTCAACTATTTGTGGGTTATTTTCCACTTATAATAGACTTCTTTTGCATATGATTTCCTTATCTGGAGGTGCATATGATTTATTCCGTCGTCTGCGAACATATACGGGAACTGCGTATTCAACGTCACTTGACGCAAACCGAGTTGGGCAGCATGCTCGGTGTGTCCAAGTCTGTCATCAGTGCTTATGAAAACGGCGTCCACCTTCCGCCTTATGACGTGTTGGTTCACATCTCCGGCATCTTTGGCGTGTCCTGCGATTATCTGCTGGGTGTGTGCAACACTCCCGCCATCTCCACAAAAGGATTGACAGACATTCAAATCCAGTCGCTCCTGCGCATCGCGGACGAGCTGCGCCATATGAACGAGGAAGTGGATCACTAATCTGCGTTCGTCGTCATTGATTCTCCCAAACTTTACAGCCCTGCCCGCACCTTCCCCGCATTTTTGCCTTGACAAATCCGTCAAAGGGTAGTATAATACCTGATGTTGTCGAGGGAAACCCCCGCAATTAACTTCATATCTGGGTGTAGCGCAGTTTGGTAGCGTGCTTGAATGGGGTTCAAGAGGCCGAGAGTTCAAATCTCTCCACCCAGACCAATCAAAAGTCCGAAACCCATGTGGTTTCGGGCTTTCTTTTGCCTATGACAAACATTTGCATCTCCGCGTTCCTTGTGCTATTATAGCATCAGCAATCATCACACAATCGGGAGGGGCACACCATGAGGAAGCTGTTGGTCGTGCTGCTGGCGCTGGCGATGCTGTGCGCCGGGGCGCAAGCCAGCGGGATCGACGCCGTGTTGGACTATGTGCAGGGCACGCTGGCGCTGAAGCCCGAGACCGCCGAACAGGCATTTGTGAACGACGCGCTGAACCTGATCGTGGATGGTGACCAGGCGCTCATCACCTGGACTGATTCGGAGCGATCCCTGGCCTATGGGCTCACCGGCCCAGCGGATTACATGGCCGAAATCTATGTCCAACTGGTTCCGCTGGCGGCCTGGGACACCTGCGCGCTGTATGAAAATGAAGCGCGGGTGCTGGTCTACGACCACACGGAAGGCGCTCCCGCCGATTCCGCCGCCTCCTATGATGAATACGCCGCGTCCGTCGCGGCCCGCTTCGCCCCCGATGAACCTACGCAGGCCGAGGAGGGCAAGGACTACGTGTTGAACACCAACACCAAGCGCTTTCACTATCCCCACTGTCCCTCCGTCGATCAGATGAAATCGAAGAATCGCCAGTATTACCACGGCACCCGGGATGATCTCATCGCCAGCGGCTACAAGCCCTGCGGCAACTGCAAACCATAGAAGCGCAAATTCTCCGCCGCCCGAATGGGCGGTTTTTTGTGTCTTGTATTTTATCGAATATTTGTTCGATTTTGGGGTTGAATTCTGAAGAAATGTGTGGTATAATCGTCCCATAATCGAACGGACGTTCTGTTTTAACTGGCACGGAGGTGAAGAAGATGTACGAAGACGTCTATGAGCAGAACAAGGGGCTGCTGGTGATGATGGCAAAGCGATACGCGCGGGTTTGCGCGCTGGACCGGGCGGTGTCGATGGAGGATTTGATGCAGGCGGGGTGCATCGGGCTGATGAAGGCGGCGGACAGCTTCGACCCCTCGGCAGGCAAGAGCTGGTCCGGCTGGGCCTGCTGGCACATCCAGATGGAGTTCAACAGCGCGCTGGGCCTGCGCCAGGGACACTTCACCCGGCCCCACACCGGCGCGGCCACGCTGGACAAGCCGCTGCGCGCGGACGAGGCCGACAGCGTGACGGCGGGCGAATTGCTGGCGGACGAGACGCTGCCGGACGCGGACGAGGCGATTCTGCGGGACGAGCTGCGCCGTGACGTGCGGGCCGCCGTGGGCCGGCTCAAGAGCGAGAGCCAGCGGCAGGTGGTGAAGCTGTGCAAGCTGGAGGGCTGGAGCTATCGCCAGGCGGCGGAACGGCTGGGCGTCAGCGTGGGCCAGGCCTACCAGCTGTTCTTCCGCGCCACCAACAACCTGGCCAGGGATCCCCGGCTGCGGGCGCTGGCCGGCCTGGGCGAGCGGGGCAAGACCGACGCCCGGCGCGGGTCCAAGGCCTTTCGGCGGGGTGTGAGCGGTTAAGACAGGATTGCTGAAAAGCGCAAGATGTGAAGGGGACGCGGGCGCAGGGGCGGCGCCGCCTTTCTACTGTCCGCGCTCCTTCCTCGCCTCCGCCAACACCTGCCGGAGGGCGTGGGCCCTGTCCTGGCCGGAGAAGTGCAGCTGTCTGGCACGATCCAGCCAGCGGGCGAATTCCGGCCCGGGCTTCAAGCCCGCCGCCACGAGGTCCTTGCCCGTCACCATGGGCCGGGCCATCACCTGGCGATAGTCCTCCAGCCGCTCCCGCAGGAAGGTTTCGTTGGCCGGATCGTAGGGCATATCCAACTTGCCGGAGGCGTCCGCTCTGGAGAGCAGAATCAGGTCCTCCGGGCAGAGGCTCAAGTCGAACATGGCCCGGGTCTTTTTCTTTTTGGACCGGCACTGGGCCAGCACGTTGGGCCGCATGTGCAGCCACATCATGTTTTTCGCGTACTCGATCAGCCTGGCATGGTTGGTCAGCCGCCGCAGCTGCCGTTCGCAGACGGGCAGGCCCGCCGTCTCGTGGCCGTAGGAGGTGATCTTGCCGTCCGGCTGGGTTTCCGTCACCAGCGGCTTGCCCAGGTCGTGGGTCAGCGCAGCCACCATGAAGCCCAGCGGCCACTGGGCACGATCCCGCAGCCCGGCGGCGCAGTCCAGCACCAGCATCGTGTGTTCGAACACGTCGCCCTCGGGGTGATAGACCGGGTTCTGCCGCACGCCGACGCAGGCCTCGATTTCCGGGAAAAACTCCTTCAAATGGTCCATGCGCCGCAGCGCCCGGAAGAACACGGAAGGCTTTTCCGCCTTTAAAAGCGCCTTGCACAGCTCGTCGAACACCCGCTCCACGGACAGCCGCGTCACGTCCATGGACGCGCACAGCGCCTCGGTGGCCGGGTCGATCTCCCCCGCCAGGCGGGCGGCAAACTGGCCCGCCCGGAACACCCGCAGGGCGTCCTCGGCGAAGGTCACGTCGTTCACATGGCGGATGCGCCGCGCGGCCAGGTCCGCCTGCCCGCCCCACAGGTCCACCAGCTCGCCGGTCAGCGCGTCCCGCAGCATGGCGTTGATGGTGAAGTCCCGGCGCATACTGGCCGCCTCGAAGGACAGGTTCGGGTCCACGGACACGTCAAAGTCGGTGTGCCGGTCGCCGGTGCGGCGCTCCTTGCGGGGCATGGCCACGTCGATGTTCGAGTGGGCCAGTCCGTATACGCCGAAGGACGCGCCCTTTTCCACCACCTCGCCCAGCTTGGACAACAGCGCCTTCAGGGCCTGCGGCATCAGGCCGTAGACCTCCAGGTCGATGTCCTTGCAGGGAACGCCCAGCAGGCCGTCCCGCACGACGCCGCCCACAAACATCGCCCGGCCCCCGGCTTCCGCCGTTCGACGCGCGATTTCCCGTGCCAGCGCCATGTCCTGTTCAAACGTGTTCATTGCCATCACCGCTGGGTATTATAACACTCCTTACACAAAATTTCCACTCCATAGATGAAAAAGCCGCATAATGTGCTATAATGTAAGAAGTATTCCGTTTTATTCGACCCAACCAAGGAGGATTTCCCCAGATGGACGACCCGTTTGGTCCCAGTATCATCGCGCTGATTGCGCTTATCCTGGCCGCCATGGTCCGCGCCTGTGAGGCCGCCATTCCCTTTCTGGACGAGGGCGAGATCAACCGCAAGGCGGAGGAGGGCGACGTGAAGGCCCGCCGGGCACTGCGGCTGATCCGGCGCTCCGAGCGCGCCGAGTTCGGCGAATTCCGCATGGCCCACACGTTCCTGCTGTTGTGCGGGGCCGTGGCGGCATGGATCGCCTTCGCCGGCAGGCTGCCAATCTCCAGCCGCATCCTGGCCGGGGCCTGCGTGCTGATTCCCTATTCGCTGGTCGCCTTCATGCTGGCGGGCGTCATGCCCGGGCACCTGGCCGCCCACTGGCGGGAAAGCCTGTTCCACAAGGTCAGCGCCATCGGCGAATGGACGCTGGCGATCCTCTCCCCCGTCACGTGGCTGTCGCTCACGCTGGGCGCGCTGCTGCTCAAGCCCTTCAACATCAAGCCCGCGGACACCGGCGACGCCGTGACCGAGGAAGACATATTGCAGATGGTGGACATCGGCGAGGAGAAGGGCGCCATTGAGGCGGACGAGAAGGAGATGATCGAAAACATCTTCGAGTTCAACAACATGGACGCCGGCGACTGCATGATCCACCGCAAGGACATCACCGCCATCGACATCGAATCGAGCGACGAGGAGATCCTCGCCACCATCCGGGAGAGCGGCCTGTCCCGCTTCCCCGTGTTTGAGGACAGCATCGACAACGTGCTGGGCATCTTGACCACCCGCGACTGGCTGATCAGCCGCGTCGAGGGCGGCAAAACGCCGCTGAAGGACCTGATCCGTCCGGCCCACTTCGTGCCGGAATCCGTGCGCACGGACGTGCTGTTTCAGGAGATGCAGAGCCGCAAGCAGCACATGGCCATCGTGGTGGACGAGTACGGCGGCACCAGCGGGCTGATCACCCTGGAGGACCTGCTGGAGGAGATCGTGGGCAACATCTACGACGAGTTCGACGCCCAGGAGGAGCCGGAGATCACCCCCATCGGCGAGGGCCGCTGGCGCGTGTCCGGCTCGGCGGAGCTGGAAACCGTGGCGGAGGCGCTTCAGATCGAGCTGCCGGAGGACGAGGAGTATGACACGCTGGGCGGGCTGATCTTCAGCCGGCTCACGGAGATCCCCGCCGACGGCCAGCACCCCGTGGTGGAGTGCTTCGGCCTGCGCATCAGCGTGGAGGAGATCGCCGACCGCCGCGTGGAATGGGCCATTGTGGAGGTACTGGACAAGTCGGAGGATGACCCATCCGAGGACGGCAAGGATACGAAGAATTGAGCGTGCGGAGTTTTACCGCGTTTGCGCTCCACACGCTCATCATCAAGGAGGGTTTTGTCTATGGAACTCTTAAAGCGGAGGATCCTTGAAGAGGGCCGCGCGTTGAGCGAGCACGTGCTGCTGGTGGACTCGTTTTTGAACCACCAGGTGGACGTGAACCTGATGAAGGCCATCGGCGAGGAGTTCGCCCGGCGCTTCGCGGACACAGGCGCCACCCGCGTCGTCACCATCGAATCTTCGGGCATCGCCCCCGCGACCATGACCGCCCTGGCCATGAACCTGCCCATGGTGATTATGAAGAAGTCCGTCTCCAGCATTTTGAAGGACAGCATCATCCAGCGGGAGGTGTTCTCCTTCACCAAGAACGCCCCCTACCTGCTGACGCTCAAGACCGATTTCGTGCACCCCGGCGACAGGGTGATCCTGATCGACGACTTCATGGCCAACGGCGAGGCGGCCTTCGGCGGCATCGCGCTGCTGGAGCAGGCCGGCGCCCGGGTGGTGGGCGTGGGCACCGTGATCGCCAAGGCCTTCCAGCCCGGCATGCGCAAGCTGCGCGCGGCGGGCTATCGCGTGGAGGCGCTGGCCCCCGTGAGCAGGATGGGCGAAGGCTTCATCGAATTTGAATGATTGCCGGCGTCCGCGGATCATTAATCGGACCGATCACAAAACGACACCAAGGAGGAATTATCCATGAGCGGCGAATACACCGAGTTTCGCTATGACACCCAGCTGCTGATCGAGGGCGAGGGTCTGGACGAGGACGCCATCCGCGATCACTTCGAGACCGCCTTCAAGGGCGACTGCCTGCTGGCCGTGGGCGACGACGAGCTGATCAAGATTCACTATCACACCAACGAGCCCTGGAAGGTGCTGGAATACTGCGCCACGCTGGGCGAGATTTACGACATCGTGGTTGAGGATATGGACCGGCAGTCGAGAGGGCTGCAGGGATAATGCGTTGTGGCGGGGGCCTGTTTCCCCCGCCGCTTTTTCAGGAGGTAACGATATGCGTCCGATCATCCAACTTTGGCCCAACGCCGAGGCCCCCTATACCGCCCAGTCCCCCGACCAGGCCCAGCCGACGCTGACGGCCTACGAAGCGCCAGGGGCGAAGATCGCCGTGGTGGTCTGCCCCGGCGGCGGCTATGTCTGCAAGGCCGACCACGAGGGCGGCCCGGTGGCCGAGCGCTTGAACCTGGAGGGCATCTCCGGCTTCGTGCTGGACTATCGCGTGAAGCCCTGCCACCCCATGACGCCCCTGACCGACGCCCAGCGGGCCATCCGCGTGGTGCGCGGCATGGGCGGCTATGACTACGTGGGCATTCTCGGCTTCTCCGCCGGGGCCAACCTGGCCTGCAACGCCGCCACCCATTTCGACGCCGGCAACCCGGACGCCGAGGACGCCATCGAGCGGCTGTCCTGCCGGCCGGACTTCTTTGTGCCCTGCTATCCGGTGGTCAGCTTCCACCATTACCCCAACATCGGCAGCGTGAACGCGCTGCTGGGCAATTTCGACGACATGAGCCAGCGCCGCTTCTTTTCGGCGGAGCTGAACGTGACCCATGAAACGCCGCCCGCCTACATCTGGCACACCGCCAACGACGACCTGGTGCCCGTGGAGAACAGCCTGATCCTGGCCGAGGCGCTCTCCCGCGCACAGGTGCCCTTTGAAATGCACATCTTCCCCGAGGGCCCTCACGGCATCGGCCTCGCGCCGGACTTCCCCGACGCCCGCCACTGGCCCGACGAATGCGCGAAGTTCATCAAGCGGGTCTGCAGATAAACCACGGGGCTGTCTCAAAACATATGTTTTGAGACAGCCCCGTGTCTTTGGATAGCGCCCCGCAGCACACCGGCCTTGGCACCGTGCCGGGCCGGCTATTTATTTGGTTCATCCCTCAGCTTTACGTGAAGAACTCATTTATTTCCCTCTTCTAGCTTCACGGCCTGGATGGCCTCCGCCAGCGCGGTGTTCAGCGCCTCATCGGCGGGGCAGGCTTCGATGGAATCCCCGCCGCCCTGCAGCCGCAGCACGACGCAGCTGTCGTGACCGGCGTCGATATACGCGCAGATGGCCCGCTGATACGCCGGAGTCTTGTCCTCTGCGGCATCCTCGACGCTGTCTTCAGTGGCATCTTCGGCAGTTGCTTCGGCAGTTGCTTCGACGGTCTCCTCGGCAGGCGCTTCATTGGTCTCCTCTGCCTCCTCCTTCTCGACGGGGGATGAAGTGAAGCTGAAGATGTGCGCGGTGCGCCCGGCGACTTCCTCCTGGCGGACCTCGGTCGTCTCGGTGCCCTCCACCGCCCGCAAGGTCTCCTCGGCATAGGCGCTCAGCGCCTTGGCGCCGGCGTGGCTGGTGGAGACGGTGACGGTGTCGATGTCGGCGGCCTCGTCCTCGGCGGTGTAAACGTATTCGCTCACATTGGGATTGGTCAGGGTGGGCTTGGCCTCGCGGGTGTAGCCCGCCAGCTCGCCAACCTCGCCCAGCTTATAGTAGCGCGCGCCGCCGCGAATGTTGCTGCCGTTCACGATCAGCCAGTTGTCGCCATCGGTGACCACCGCGCCGTCCTTCACCTTCAGCGCGCCGTCGTCATAGCGGAACAGGAAGAACGCGCCGACGGCCACGGCCGCCACCAGCACGCACAGCAGCACAATGTCGCGCTTGCTCAGATAGGGCTTCTTCGCGTTCGCCTTGCGATAGCCCTTGGATTCTGCACTCTTCTTAGCCATGGTCGGTCAATCCTTTCATGCCGGGTTTTCTCCATTATAGCACACATCGCGTCGTTTGTGTCGATTCGGCGCAAAAAGATCCTTCGCTCGAATCAGGATGGCGCGGATCGCTCCGTCGCCCTGGGTGAAGCGAAGGACCTTACTCAATTTGGCTCAGTATCCCGTCAGCGCGGTGCCGGGCACCAGATATTCCGTCGCGCCGCAATCCGGACAGCCAGTCAGCGCCTGCGCCAGGGCGTCGTCCCGGGCGATCAGGCTGTACTTGCCGGAAAAGGCGGCGCACTCGTCGCTGGTGTGGCAGACCTTGTTCTCGTCCAGCCACAGCACCGGTAGGCCGATCAACTCCGCATCGGGCGGATTGCAGTTGCCGCAGGCGTGCTTGCCGGCGGCGACGGCCTCGCCGAGGGTCCCGGCGGGCGCGCCGGACATGCCCACGCAGTCAGCGGCCACATGGTAGCCCACGCTGACGTCGTAATAATACACGGTGATATCGTCGATGGGCTTCAGCGTCGCGGTCGGGGTGACCAGCTCCGGTTCCGGAGTGGCGGTAGGCGCGGGATAGACGCTTTCCAGGTACGCCATCGCGCCGCAGTCCGGGCAGACCGCGTATTCGGCCTCCACGGCCTCGGCCAGGGGCATCAACCTCCAGTCGCCGTCGAAAGACGCGCACTCGTCGGTGGTGTGGATGCGGTTGCTCTCATCCACCCAGGCGATGTGCTCCTCGGTGAGGATGCTCTCGTCCGGCATGCCACAGGAATTGCACGCGGTCTTGCCGTCGGCGAAGGCCTCCGCCAGCGTATGCGCCGGGGCGCCGCCCATGCCGTGGCGGTTGGCCGTGCGATGGAAGCCCTTGCTGCCATCCACGTAGTAATAGACGGTGGCCTGGCCCGCGGGCTTCACCGCGCCGATGGCGGGCGCTTCGGTGGCCTCGGGTTCAACGGTCTCGGTGGCCTCGGGTTCAGCGGTCTCGGTGGTTTCAGGCTCGACGGTTGCATCGGCCTCCGGTTCGGCGGTCTCCTCAGCCTCAACCGGTTCGGGCGTGTACAGCTCGAAGGCGGATGCGGCGGCGCCGTCGGTTACGGCAGGCTCTTCTGCGGGTTCTTCAGTGGTCTGCTCAACGGGCGCTTCGGTGGCCGCGTCCGCGGGCTGTTCTGTGGGTTCCTCCGTAGCTTCCTCGGCGGGTTCCTCGGTGGGTTCGGCCCCGGCCACGAAGCTGCCGCCCGCCTGCAGCGCGCCTTCGCTCAGCGCCTGCGCGTCGGCTTCATCAGGGGTCGTCTCGGGCAGGTGGATGTCCAGTTCGCCGGTTGCGTCAGGCGCCGCCTCGGTTTCAGCCGGCTCGTCCGGTGCGGACGTTTCGGTGGTCTCGGGCGCCTCGGTCTCCTTCACGTCGTCGGGCACTTCGGTGGCCTCAACGGGCGCTTCAGTGGGCTCGTCAGGCGCTTCGGTGGGTTCGGGCGAATCCTGGTGGAACAGGTTGACGATGGCATTTTTGGCTGTGCCCGCCAGCTCCACGCCCTTGTCCACGGCGTCAGCGGCGGTGGCCAGCGCATATTCGCTGCCGGCCTTGGCAAAGTCGGACATGATCTGCCAGGTCTCGCCGCCCTTCTTGTAGGCGGCGTCTCCGGCGGCAGCCACGTCCACGGCGGCCTTGTCCAGCCAGTCGTTGGCGCGATCCTGGAAGGCGG
>CAMVBO010000011.1 GCA_947165745.1 uncultured Clostridia bacterium
GTCCGTGGTCAGCGCGTGGCTGGCGGCCTGCGCCTACCTGATGCAGGTGTACTACGACTTCTCCGGCTATTCCGACATGGCCATCGGCCTGGGCCGCATGTTCGGCTTCCACTTCCTGGAGAACTTCATCTATCCCTTCATCTGCAAGAGCGTGGGCGAATTCTGGAAGCGCTGGCACATCTCCCTGGGCAGCTGGTTCACCGACTATCTTTACATTCCCCTGGGCGGCAGCCGCGTGAAGACGCCCCGCCTGGTGTTCAACATGATGGTGGTCTGGACGCTCACCGGCCTGTGGCACGGCGCGGCCTGGACCTACTTCCTCTGGGGCTTCGGCTTCGGTGTGTTCCTGGTGATCGAGCGCCTGACGGGCATGGGCAAGTGGATGAGCAAGCACGCCATCGGCCACTTCTATGCCATGTTCGTGGTGGTCACCATCACGGTGATGATTCGCTCGGATAACCTGCACGTCGCGCGCATATTCTATGGATCGATGTTCGGCCTGAACGGCGCGCCGCTGTGGAACGGCCTGACCAACGCCTTCCTGCGGGAATACGGCCTGTTCATGGCTGCCGGCGTGCTGTTCAGCCTGCCGGTGCCGGAGTTCCTGCGGGATCGGCTGCATATCTCCCCGAACCTCATCAAGATCGTGGGCGCCGTGGGGCTGCTGGGACTTACGGCCATCTCCATCAGCTATGTGGCGGTGGGGAGCTATAATCCGTTTATCTACTTCAATTTCTGATCGTCAGAACAGGCGGCAGGGAACAGGCAAGGTTGTTGCCGCGCACCCGTTATTCCTGCTCCCTGGACCCTGCTTGGAGGCAGTATGGATCGAATCATTCAATCGCTATCCGCTTTTGCCCGACCCGACCAGCTTCTGCTGGACGAGCCCATGTCCCGCCACACCACCTTCCGCGTGGGCGGGCCGGCGGACGTGATGTTCCTGCCGGAGAGCGGTGAACAAGCGGCGCGCGCGCTCGCGGCCGCGCGGGAGGCGGGCGTGGCCTGCTATGTGGTGGGCAACGGCTCCAACCTGCTGGTTCGCGACGGCGGCATCCGGGGCCTGGTGGTCGCCCTGGGCGAGGGCATGAGCGCCATTCGCCGGGACGGGGACATCGTCACCGCCCAGGCGGGGGCGTCGCTGGCGAAGGTGGCGGCGTTTGCCCAGACCGAGGGGCTTGCCGGACTGGAGTTCGCCTCCGGCATCCCGGGCACCCTGGGGGGTGGCTGCGCCATGAACGCCGGGGCCTACGGCGGCCAGCTGTCAGACTGCCTGATCGACGCCGAGGTGCTGATGGACGGCGAGCCGCGCACGCTGACGGTCGATGAGATGGACATGGGCTACCGCACGACCCGGCCCCTGCGCCAGGGCGGCGTGGTGCTGTCCGCCCGGTTCGCGCTGAAGCCGGACGACCCCGGGGCCATCGCCGCGCGGATGCGGGAGCTGAACGCCCGGCGGCGGGACAAGCAGCCTTTGAACTATCCCAGCGCGGGCAGCACCTTCAAGCGCCCGGAGGGCCGCTTTGCCGGGGCGCTGATCGAGGGCGCGGGACTGAAGGGCCGCCGCGTGGGCGGCGCGCAGGTCAGCGAAAAGCACGCCGGCTTCATCATCAACGTCGGCGGAGCCACCGCTGCGGACATCCTGGGGCTGATTCGCCTGGTGCAGGACGAGGTGCGGGAGAAATACGGCGTGGCATTGGAGACGGAAGTGCGGATCATCGGAGAGGATAAGTAGGACATGTCGTTTGCTTCGGACGTTCGCGGAGAGCTGGCCCGGCAGAGCGTGACGGACGCCTGCTGTGTCCGCAGCGAGCTGACCGCCGCGCTGCTCTGCGGCGGGGGCATCGCCTGGCGCGGGCGCGGGCGCTATGCCGCGGCCATCACGGCGGGGGAGGCCCCCACCGTGCGTCGGTATTTCGCCATGCTTAAACAGTTCTACGGCATCATTGGCCAGATTCGCACGCTGTCCGGCGACGCGCTGAACAACCAGACCCGCTACCAACTGGCCGTGGCCGACGAGGACGCGGCAGGACTGCTGGAGGCGCTGGGGCTGCTGGACGAGGCGGCGCTGTTCGGCGTGCGTGCGCTGCCGCCGGAGGAGACGGTGCGCTTTGCCTGCTGCAAGAAGTCGTTTGTGCGCGCGGCCTTCCTGATGTGCGGCGCGGTGAGCCACCCTGACAGGGGCTACCACATCGAAATTGCCGCGCCGACGGAGGCCCTGGCGGGTTTTGTCGCCGATCAGCTGAGATACTTTGATTTGAATGTGAGAAATACGTGCAGAAAATCAAAATATGTGGTATACTTGAAGCGTGCGGAAGACATTTCGGACATGCTCTCGCTGCTGGGGGCCAGCGGCGCGATGCTGGCGTTTGAAAACGTGCGAGTGAAGAAGGAAGTCAGCAACCGGGTGAACCGGCAGTTGAACTGCGACAACTCCAACATCAACCGCGCCGTCAGCGCCGCCGAAGCCCAGATTCGGGACATTCGCTACATCGATTCCGAGCTGGGACTGGACAAGCTGCCGGCGAGCCTTCGGGACATGGCCGTCGCGCGATACAACAATCCGGAGATGCCCCTGGCGGAGCTGGGGGAGCAGCTGGAACCGCCGCTGGGCAAGAGCGGCGTGAACGCGCGGCTGCGGCGGCTGACGGAGCTGGCCGGGAAGCTGCGCAGCGGGGAAGAGATCGAGCTATGATACAGGAGGGATTCACATGGTACGCCTGGAGGCCGTCTTTGGCTGCGGGAACAGCCTGACGCCGGACGTGGCGGCGAAGCTGGCTGCCACCGCCGAGCGCTACAGCGCGCGGCTGGAGATGGAGCATGAAGGCAAGCGGGTGCTGCTGGACTCGTTGATTGGCATACTGTCCCTGCCCTGCCGCCGGGGTGATCGCCTGACGATCATCGCCGAGGGCGAGGATGCCGGCGCCGCGGCCGAGGCCATTGCCGGCGCGCTGGAAGGAAAGTGAAGCCGAAATCGCTCAAACGGGCAGACGGCTTGAAGTTACACAGTTCATATGTGATGGGGGATAGGAAATGAAGTTTGTTCAAGTTCTTGCGATTCTTTTGATCATCGTCGCGCTGGGAAGCATCGTGCTGATGAACCGTAGGATGAATTCGGACAGAAATTCGCTGATCTCCGCGATCTCAAAATATGAGGACGAGAAGGAGCGCGCGGACAAGCTGCAGAGCGACGTGAACGCCGCGAAGCAACGCGCGGACAAGCTGGCCGGCGACGTGGCTGACCGCGAAGCCACCATCAGTTCCCTGAAGGAAGCCGGGGAAGAGGCGGGCGCAACCATCAGCGCCTTGGAGGGCAGCGTCAGCGAGGCGAATGCCCGCGTGGAGGAGCTGGAGGGAATTGTCGCGGAGAAGGATCAGGCGATCCAGACGATGACCTCTGAGTCCGAGGCGAAGATCAGCGAGCTGCAAAGCTCGGTGGCGGAGAAGGACCAAACCATCGAATCGCTGCAGGACTCTGCGGACGGGGCTTCGGTGAGCGCGGATAATTCGGCGCTGGCCACCGATTTGGCAGAGCTGCAGGCGCAGGGCGCCGAGAAGGACCAGACCATTGAGGCGCTGCAGAGCGCGGCGGCGGAGAAGGACGCCTCCATCGCGGCGCTGCAGAGCGCGGCGGCGGAGAAGGACGCCTCCATCGAGACGCTGCAGAACGAAGTGGCGCAGAAGGACGCCTCCATTGAAACGCTGCAGAGCGCGGCGGCGGAGAAGGACGCTTCCATCGAAGCGCTGCAGAGCGCGGCGGCGGAGAAGGACGCCTCCATCGAAGCGCTGCAGAGCGCGGCGGCGGAAAAGGACGCCTCCATCGAAGCGCTGCAGAATGAAGCGGCACAGAAGGACGCCTCCATCGAAGCGCTGCAGAGCGCGGCGGCGGAGAAGGACGCGTCGCTGACGGACCTTGAAAACAGCTCCAAACAGCGCATCAGCGAGCTGGAAGCCACGGTGGCCCAGCAGGGCGAGCGCATTCAGGAGCTCGAAAAAGCCACGCCTGCGCCGACCGTTGAGCCCACCCCGGAGCCGACGGCGGAGCCCACGCCGGAGCCGACGGCGGAGCCCACGCCGGAACCCACGCCGGAACCCACGCCGGAACCGGCGTTCCCGCTCCATCTGGGCAGCTCGAACGAGTATGTGACGGCGCTCCAGACGAAGCTGGCGGAACTTGGCTTTCAGAACCTGACGGCGGACGGCAGCCTGGGCGAGCGAACCATGACGGCCGTGACGAGCCTGCAGACCGCCATCGGCATGGAGCCGACGGACACCCTGAACGAGGAGCAATTCAGCCGGATCATGGCCCTGCAGCCCGAGGACCGTGCGAACCTGGTCTGGGACGGCAGATTCACCAACATGGCCGAGTATTGGCGGGTGTATGATCAGCCGCAGGTGTGCGAGTCGGTGAACGGCTATCTGCACTTGGTCGGCCCCGGCGGCGTGTCCCAGCGGGTCGAGCTGGAGGGCGGCGCGACCTATACGCTGTCTCTGGCCGCCAACGGCGACGAGATGTCCGAGGGCATGACGTTTGCCTGCCAGGTGAGCAATGAAGCGCGGCAGTATACCACTCCGAACTACGTGCTGTCCCAGGACCCCATGCTCTACAGCTGCACCTTCACCGTCGACGAGGTCGGCGCCTATGATTTGAGCATCGCCAGCCCAAACGGCGGCGCGGCCTGGTACACCGATGTCAAGCTGGAGAAGGGCTTTGTGGCGACGGAATGGACGGAGCACGAGGGAAATCTGTTTGCGCCGATCAGGGTTGACAGCAGGGGCGACGACGTGCTGACCCTGCAGGCCAAGCTGGCCGAGGTGGGCGTGCTGACCGGCAAGCTGGACGGCATCTTCGGCGGCGGCACGGAGAAGGCGCTCATGCGGCTGCAGCAGCTGCTTGGCATGGAGGAAAACGGCGCTGTGTCCACCTCCGCCGAGTGGGAGCGGATCATGTCCCTGGAGGCGGCGGACGGCGTCAACCTGATCCAGAACGACAGCTTTGCCGAAGCCAGCGCGCACTGGGGCCTGTGGAACCAGTCTGGTGTCTGCGAGATCATGGACATCGACGGCACCAAGTGGCTGCACTTGAACGGCACCGGCGGGGCCAAGCAGACGGTCGGGTCGCTGAAGGCCGGCCAGATCTACACGCTCTCCGTGACCGTGCAGGGTTCCGACGCCAGCGTCGGCCTGCCCTTTACCTGCGGCATCCAGCAGGGCGACCACGTCGATTGGACGCCGGAGTTTACGCTGACCGGAGAACCGGATCGCTATGTCGCCTCGTTCCTGGCTGTCCAGGACGGTGCTTGTGACGTGCTCATCGGCAGCGGGCTGAACGTGCCGGTCGAGGCCTGGTATACGAATATCCGCCTGGAGAAGGGCGTTGTCAAGTAAGTCATTCCATCTGGAGCGTTTCAGAATTCCGGATTCGCCGCAATCAAGGCGGCAAAAAAGAGGCCCAAGCGGCCTCTTTTTGGTTCTTCACGTTTCTGGGAAATGCTCCCTCTCAGTCAGCCTGCGGATGCCAGGGACCGTCTCAAAATGTATGAATTGGCGCAGCGCGCCATGAATTGTGCTGCGCACATGATTTGCGTTTAGAGTGTGTTTCTAAAATGAGACATGTGCAGTTTCGAGTGGGTTTGGCTGCATTTCAAGGCGGTTTTCCGCAGGCTTAGTGGCATCGAGCGCCCGGAAAACAGTCCAGCGGACTGTTTTCAGCGAGATGGGGCCGGCAGGCCCGTGGATGCAAGTCAAGGGAAACCAACGCAGAAATGCAGTTCAAGGCGCCGAAAATGCATCTTGGGGAATTTAGAAACACACTCTAGTCCAAAGCAATGAATTTGGACTTGCCTCGCCCCCGTGAGGGGGAGAGGTGCCCGACGGGCGGAGAGGGGGGCTTGCTTCCCCCAACTTTCCGTGAAGAGCCTTTTTTCCGCGATGGCATCCCTTGTGTCGCAGGCGATGACAAACGGAGAGGTGGGCGCGTCCGCCCCGGTTATCTTTGGGCGCTTTGAACGGCGGGGATCGTCACGATGACGTTCACGCAGTCCTCGCCCTCCTCCACGCGGCTGGTGACCGGAACGCCGATGGCCTTGAGCTGGCGCACGGTGTCCAGCAGGGCGTTGATGACGATGCGGTTGTCCCGCAGGATGGGGGACAGGCGCGGCCGGGGTTTCGGAATGTTCCGGGCCGCGAGCGCTTCCAGTTGCTTGACGCTCAACCGACGCTCTGCCACCTGGCGGGCCAGCTCCAGCTGTCGCGCTTCGCCCTGTACGCCCAGCAGCGCCCGGGCATGGCGCTCCGTGAGGCCCGCTTCCCGCACCACGTCCCGCACCCGCTCCGGCAGCTTTAACAGCCGCAGCCGGTTTGCCAGCGCCGACGGGCTGCAGGAGAGCCCCAGGGCCAGCTGCTCCTGGGTGATGGGCTGGCTGTCCAGGATGCGGCGGCAGGCGGCGGCCACGTCCAGGAAGTGCAGATCCTCCCGCTGCAGGTTTTCGACGAGGGCGATCAGCGCGAGATCGCCGTCACCGCCGGTGAGCACGATGGCTTCCGCCCACTGCCGCCCCAGCAGCTTCAACGCACGCAGCCGCCGCTCACCCGCCACCAGCAGGTATTGCCCGCCGCCCTCCGACTGAACCAGCAGTGGCGACAACAAGCCGTGCAGCCGGATGGACTGGGCCAGGGCTTCTATGGATTCGGCGGGGAATGACTGCCGGGGCTGGGCGAGGCCGGGATGGACGCAGCCGATCGGCACGCGGGTCAGGCCGCGTGCGGGCAGGGGCTGGGCGGTTTGCGATTTGAACAAGTTTCAGGACCTCCGGGCGATGGTTTGCACACAATATATATTCGCCGGGCCCAAGGAATAATCTGCGTTTGAGCACAAAAAAAGGAACTCGCATGAGTTCCTAAAATATCCCGTGAGTGCCGTCTGCCGCTGCTTTTTCACCCGCCGCTCAGGCAGGGCGGAGACCTGCGGCTGCTTGCTGCCTTCCACTGCAAAGGAGGCTTGGCATCTGCAAACCGACCCGGAATCCTTTTTTGAATCTGTGGGTAAAAGCATTGGCTAACGCACACCCCAGGATAAGTTCGCCTTGAACTATATTTATTATAACGGCTGGCCGGGGGAAAGTCAATGGCGTTTTGCAAATTTCGTGCGTTTTGTTTAACATGCACAAAGGAAAGCGCGCTTCGCAATTCAGAAGCGCGCTTCATCTGAACGTGAGCAGGTCGATCTCCGGGCGCACGCCCGCGCGCCACTGGATGCGGCTGGCGCCCACGCCCTTGCTGACCAGCAGCTTCGCGCCGCCCATGTCGAACAGCCCTGCCACAGCCAGCGCCCGCAGGTCGTGACGAAGGAGGCGCTCGTAGCCGACGGCGTAGGGCGTGATGCCCAACAGGTTGAACTGGCCGCCGTGGGTGTGGCCGGAGAGCATCAGGTCGGGCTTCGCGTCCGGCATGCAGGGGAAGTGGGACAGCAGCAGGCGATAATCTCTCGGCGCGGGTCGCTCCGGGAACAGGCCCGCCGCCCGGGGCGCGCCGTACTTGTGCTCGTCCACGCCGCCGATGATCAGCCTGCCGCCGTTGACTTCGACGCGCGTCGCGGCGTTTACCAGCAGTTTCATGCCATGCCGTCGCATGGCCTTGGCCAGCTCGCGGGGGCTCTCCCAGGCCTCGGCGTCGTTGTTGCCGATGCAGCCATAGACGCCCAGCGGGGGGCGCACCCCGTCCAGCGCCTCGAACAGCCGCAAGGCCTCCGGCGCGTGATCGGCGTAATCGCCGCCCAGCAGCGTGATGTCCGGCGCCAGGGCCGCCAGCCTTTCGGCGAAGGCGCGCAGGCTTTCGTCGGTGGTGTCCGGCCGCACATGGGTGTCCGTGACGAACAGCGCCTTCAGCCCGCGCATGAAGGCCGGCGCGTCGTCGACGCGCCATTCGCGCAAGGCGCAGTTCAGCTGGCCGCAGGAGTGCAGCCACAGGTCCGGGCGGGAAAAGCGTTGCAGCATGTTTATTGCACCAGCAGCGCCGCGCCGATGAACCCGGCCCGCTCGCCCAGCTCCGCCGGGATGAACTTCGCCGGGAACTTCTGGTCGATCAGGGAATGGTGGCGGTAGGAGGCGACCATCCGATCCGTGAAGCGGTGGCCCAGGTTGGTGATGCCGCCGCCATAGACGAAGATGTTGATGTCGAAGATCTGGTTCAAGTTGTGGAACATCCGGCCCAGGTATTCCGCGCCCCGGTTCACCACCTCCAGCGCCAGCGGGTCGTTCATCGCCAGCGCCCGGCCCACGGCCAGCATGTCCACGTTGGACAGGGTTCCGGCGTAGTCCAGTATGCGGCTCTCCTCGCCCTCCTTGATGCGGTCCATGGCGTAACGGGCCATGTAGAACCCGGAGGAGATGGAGTGGACGCAGCCGGTGACGCCGCAGCTGCACGGATAGCCGATGGAATCGGAGATCAGCGTGTGGCCGATCTCGCCCGCCATGCCGTGCATGCCCCGGAACAGCTGGCCGTTCAGGATCAGCGCGCCGCCGATGCCGGTGGCCAACGTGGCGTAAATCAGGTTGTCATAGCCCCGGCCGGCGCCGTAGCGGTGCTCCGCCAGGGCGGCGACGTTGGCGTCGTTGTCCACGAACACGGGAACCTCAAGCCGCGTTTCCAGCATCTCCCGGACGGGCTGTTCGTTCAGAGCCACCAGGTTCGCGCTCTCCAGCGTCATGCCGCGCTTGAAGTCCACATAAGAGGGGAAGGCCGCGCCCACGCCCTTGATATCCGCCATGGTCAGCCCCGCCTTCTCCACCAGGCCCTTCACCTGCTGGGCCAGGTAGTCCATCATTTCCTTGGCGGTGCCGTCCTTGTCCGTGGAGTATTTCAGCTCCGACACCAGCTGCATGCCGCTGTCGAACAGCCCCAGCTTGATGTTGGTGCCGCCCACGTCAATGCCGATCACATATTCGCGCATGGTAGACCTCCTTTGGATGATCGTGGTTGCATATATCCTTCGCAGGGGCGCCGCGGCGGCACCCCTACAGGGTTGCTTATACGTTTATCGTTCCCATATCCACCGTCTGATACGCCTCGAGGATGGGGTCGACGACCCGGGTTAAGAACCGCTCGGTCTGCTCCTCGGCGCGGCCGGTGTATTTCTCGGGGGCCAGCAGCGCGGTCAGCCCTTCGCCGTCCAGCGGGAAGGCCGGGTCGGCGGCGATGCGCGCCATCAGGTCGCTCTCCAGCCCCTCGGCCTTCATGCGATTTGCCGCGGCCTGGCTATGCACGCGCACGCGCTCGTGGATCTCCTGGCGGTCCGCGCCGTTTTTGACGGATTCCATGATGATGTCCTCGGTGGCCATAAAGGGCAGGTTTTCCATCACTCGCTTTTCGATCATCTTCG
Source organism: uncultured Clostridia bacterium (assembly GCA_947165745.1). Next base: position 9,377 of record CAMVBO010000011.1, read on the forward strand.
GGTACACCACCATGCCGTCCGCGATGTTGGCGTACAGCTCCAGCACCGCGTCGGTGGCCAGGAACGCCTCCGGCAGGGACAGCCGGCGGTTGGCGGAGTCGTCCAGCGTGCGCTCGAACCACTGGGTGGCGGCGGTCATGGCGGCGTCTTGCACCAGCGCCATCACATGGCGGGCGAGGGCGCAGATGCGCTCGCTGCGCATGGGGTTGCGCTTGTAGGCCATGGCCGAGGAGCCGATCTGGTTCTTCTCAAAGGGCTCCTCCACCTCGCGGAAGGACTGCAAAAGCCGCAGGTCCTGGGCGAATTTGTAGGCGCTCTGGGCGATGCCGCTGAGCGCGCCCAGCACCCGGGAATCCAGCTTGCGGGGATAGGTCTGGCCGGACACGTCGAACACGGCGGTCATGCCCATCTTCTCGGCGATGCGCCTTTCCAGCTCGTCCACCTTCGCGCCGTCGCCCTCGAACAGCTCCATGAAGCTGACCTGCGTGCCCGTCGCGCCGCGGTTGCCCAGCAGCTTGAGGCTGGACAGGGCGAAGTTGACCTCCTCCAGATCCATGGTCAGATCCTGCATCCACAGGGTGGCCCGCTTGCCCACGGTGGTCAGCTGGGCCGGCTGCAGGTGGGTGTAGCCCAGGGTCGGCAGACCCTTGTACTCCCAGGCGAATTTGCGCAGCCTGCGCAGCACCTCCACCAGCTTCTGCCGGATCAACATCAGCGCGTCCCGCAGCATCAATATGTCCGCGTTGTCGGTGACATAGCAGGAAGTCGCGCCCAGGTGGATGATGCCGCGGGCGTTGGGGCACACGTCGCCGTAGGCGTGCACGTGGGCCATCACGTCGTGGCGCACCCGCGCCTCGTGCCGGGCGGCGTTTTCGTAGTCGATGTCCTCGATATGCGCCTTCAGCTCGTCCACCTGCGCCTGGGTGATGGGCAGGCCCAGCTCCATCTCGCTCTCCGCCAGCGCCACCCACAGCCTGCGCCAGGTGGTGAACTTGCGGTCCGGCGAGAAGATGTACTGCATCTCCTTGCTTGCGTAGCGGCTGTTCAGCGGGGATTCGTAAGTGATCTTGTTCATAATGCCTCCTGGGATTTGGCTTTGTGGAACATGAAAATGGTATCAGCGGTTTACAGCGCTTTGGACAGCAGCCACCAGGCCTCTTTCTCATACTCCGGCTGATCGTTTTCGTCCATGCCACAGGGATCGTAGTGGCAGTCCTTCACCTTTTCGGTGAATCCGAAGCGTCGATAGAGCCTTATATTCTGCGGCTTGTCGGCGCCGACGCCGATGGTCGCGGTGCGGAATCCCAGCTCTTTCAATTCCGCAAGCGCTGCATGCATCAACCTGCTGCCAAGTCCCTGCCCGCGGTAGCCTTCCTGCACCCGAAACGCGCACAGATAGGCGGTGCTTACTCCGTCGGCAAAATCCTTGTCGTCCAGGTTCAGGAAAACATACAGTTCTCCAATCAATTCTCCGCCTTCGTCTACCGTCCAGAAGACGGCGTTTCCGGAAGCGATATTGCGGTAGTAGAACCTCGCGTTGGGTGAAGCGGTTTCGACGTCTGAAAAGCCCCAGAGCCGCAGCATTTCCTCAGCGGTCGCTTTGCGTATCAACATGGTTGTTCTTCCAAACGGATCACCGTATGATCAGCGCTTCGCGCTCCGCGCCGACGGAAACATACTTGATGGGGCAGCCCACGCGCTCTTCGATGAACAGCACGTAGTCCCGCGCTTCCTTCGGCAGATCCTCCCACTTGCGGCAGCCGGAGATGTCGCAGTTCCAGCCGGGCAGGGTCTCGTAGACGCTTTCGCAGTCGTACAGGTCCGGGGTGTAGGGGAAACGGTCGATGGTCTCGCCGTTCAGCCTGTAGGCCACGCAGACCGGAATCTCTTTAAGGTAGGAGAGCACATCCATCTTGGTCAGCGCCAGCGCCGTCGCGCCCTGCAGCTTCGTGCCGTAGCGAGTGGCGGGGATGTCCATCCAGGCCACGCGGCGGGGACGGCCCGTGGCCGCGCCGTACTCCGCGCCGGCTTCCCGCAGGTCATGGGCGGCCTGGCCGTCCAGCTCGCCCACGAAGGGCCCTTCACCCACGCAGGTGGAATACGCCTTGGTGACGCCGATGACCTCGTCCACCTTGATGGACGGCAGGCCGCAGCCCACGGGGGCCTCCGCCGCCAGCGGGGAGGAGGAGGACGTGAAGGGATAGATGCCGTACTGGATGTCTCTCAGCGCGCCCAGCTGGGCTTCAAACATCACGCTCTTGCCCGCGTTCACCGCGCCTTCCAGCAATTCGCCGGCGTCGCAGATGTGGGGGATCAGCTTGTCGCCCCACTGGTGGATCCAGGCCAGGGTTTCGTCAAAGTCGATCTTCTCCTGGCCGTAGCCCGCCACGATGGTGTCGTTTTTCCAGTCGACCAGCATGCGCAGGTGCTTTTCCAGCGTCGCCGGATGCTTCAGATCGCCCATCATGATGGCCTTTTTCATGTATTTGTCGCCGTAGATCGGGCTGATGCCCCGCAGGGTGGAGCCATAGTGGTCCTTGCCCAGGCGCTGCTCCTCCCACTTGTCCTGGTTGGGATGGATGGGCAGCACCATCATGGCGCGGTCGGAGATTTTCAGGTTGTCGGGGGTGATCTCCACGCCCTTTTCCCGCAGCTTGTCCATCTCGCCATTGATATGCTTCAAATCAATGACCACGCCCGCGCCCAGCAGGTTCACGGCCTCGCGGTGGAAGATGCCGCTGGGCAGCAGGTTCAGCGCGAACTTGCCGTAATCGTTGATGACGGTATGGCCGGCGTTGTTGCCGCCCTGATAGCGGACGACCACGTCAAACCGGCCCGCGAAGTAATCCACCATGCGGCCCTTGCCCTCGTCGCCCCAGTTGATGCCGACGATCGCGGTATTGGACATGAAAACTCACCTCATAATCGAATGATTGTCGATGCCGTGACCGCAATCATTCGGGTATTTCGCGCTTTTCAGCGCGCACAGGGGTATTATAGCAGGATTCGACATTTTTTTAAACAGAGAATAGGTAAAACGTGGAGCGAACGGGGGACAGGGAACAGGAAACGGAGAACGGGGGACAGGGAACAGGCAATAGGGGACAGGGAACAGGAAACAGGAAACGAGGGGGACAGGGAATGGCCCCCTCGCGGCGTCAGTACAGATTGTGGAACACCCAGCCTGGCTCCAGGCGGTCGCAGTCCGGGCACAGGCCGGAGTATTCGTTGGCGCAGTCGTCGCACAGCGGCGCGCCGCAGTCGCTGCAGGCACGGAAGGCCCGGGAATCGGCCACGCGATGGCAGTTTCGACATTCGGTCATCGGCATGATGAAGCCTCCTTTTGCCCATATTATGGCGTCGGGGCCTCTTTCTTATGCGTCGCGCAGGATCTCAGACACGGCCTTTAAAAACGCGTCCGCTTCCTCGAAGGTGTTGGCGTGACCCACGCTGGCCCGCACCGCGCCGCGCCGCAGCGTGCCCAGGAACCGGTGGGCCCCCGGCGCGCAGTGCAGCCCGCCGCGCACGGCGATGCCCCGCCGGGCGAGGGCGTCCGCCGCCTCCGAGGAGGACAGGTCGCCCAGGTTGAAGCAGACGATGCCGGCCCGCTCGGCCTCTCTTCGGGGGCTGTAGAGGGCCGTGTCCGGCATTGCCGCCAGACCCTCCCAGAGGGATTGGCTCAATTCCCGCTCGTGGGCCATGATCTGGGAGAGCCGCCCGGCCACGTAATCGCAGCCCGCGCCCAGCCCCGCGATGCCGGGCAGGTTCACCGTGCCGGACTCGTAGCGCTCCGGCAGCTCCTCCGGCTGGGCAAGCTTATCCGAGCTGGAGCCGGTGCCGCCCTCCCGCAGGGGAGCGAGCGCCAGGCCCGCACGGATCCACAGCCCGCCGGTGCCCTGGGGCCCCAGCAGCGACTTGTGGCCGGGGAAGGCGTACAGATCGCAGCCCAGCGCGCCCACGTCCACCGGCATGGCGCCCAGTGCCTGCGCGCCGTCGATCAGGCAGCGCACGCCCGCCGCTCTGGCAACCTGTCCGATGGCCGCCACGGGCTGGATGGCCCCGGTGACGTTGGAGGCGTGGGTGCAGACGATGAGGGCCGTGCGCGGCGTCAGCGCGGCGCGAACGTCCTCCGGGTCGACAAAGCCGTCCGGACGGGGCGGCACCAGCGTCAGTGAAACGCGCCCCCGGGATGCCAGTATCGCCAACGGCCGCAGCGCCGAATTGTGCTCCAGCTGGGTGGCGATCACGTGGTCGCCCGTCCGCAGACTGCCCTTGATGGCCAGGTTCAGCGCGTCGGTGCAGTTGAAGCAGTGGATCACCCGCATGGCCTCCGGCGCGCCCAGCAGCGCCGCCAGCTTCTCCCGGGTCGCCAGAACGGCCCGGCCCGCCTCTATCGCGGCGGCATGGCCGGAGCGCCCCGGGTTGGCGTTGAAGTCCGTCATGGCCCGCCGCACGGCCTCCAGGACCGCCGGGGGCTTCGGGTGGCTGGTGGCGGCGTTGTCAAAATAAATCGGCATGGTCGAACCCTCCTTCGCGCCGGCGCGTACTATAGAATACATGCGCCGCGGCTGTTTTATGAGCCGCCGCGCATCAATGGATTGGATGGGAGGGTTAATCATGCGGGATATATATGGCGTGGCGGCGTTTCGCTCCCGCCAGCAGGTGCTGCGGCTCGAAGCGGCGCTGAACCGCCAGGGCGTGCCGGCACGGGTGGTCACCACCCCGAGGGACATCTCCATGGGCTGCGGCCTGTCGGTGCGCTTTCCTATGGAGCGTTTGCAGGACGTGCGGCGGGCGCTGCGCACGCAGAACACCGGCAACCTGATCGGACTGTATCAAGCGGAGTACGACGGGACGCGGCTTCGGGTGCGGCCGACGTAACGTCGACCGCACCCCCTTCGGCGCGATCCACCCGGGTCGCGCCGTTGATCAATCCTTCCCGCTCCAGCAGCGCCATGGCCCGCCGGTAGTCACGCTTGCGCACGCAGATATGCCAGCGCCTGTCCGGACGGGGCAGGTGGAAGGGACTGTAAAAGAACATGTCGTCGGAGGGCATATTGCAGCGGATGTGCATCTGCTTCAGCAGCTCCAGCGCCTGGTAAGCCTGCTCTGTGGAGAAGCGGGCAGGTATTTTTTTCATTGCGAACATATGGAGCACCTCGCTTTTCTATTCAGTCGTCAGTTCGCGGTAAATCGTTGATAAGGCTTCGTTGCCGATGCTGTCCAGGGCGTTCTCAACGGCCTCCAGTGCCGTCGTGCCGAGGATGTCGTAGGTCGCCCCGCCGCGCTGGCTTTCGCAGAGGAAGCGCAGGTTTCGGCCGCTGTAGTCCGGCATGTCGTCAAAGGCGCGGGCAAGCGAACGGGCGCGGCGCAGGGATTCGCGCGCGGCGCTTTCGTCGCCCCCGTCCAGCTGAAATCCAGCCAGGCGGGCGTAGCCGTATGCGCAGAGCTTGTCGGTGAAATCCGGCGTGTCAGAGGCTTTCAAGCCCCGGATGGTCCGGATGCCCCAGAGAAGGACGGCCTGGCCGCCTTCGGGATCGCGGCGGACGCGGTAGATCTCGGAAAAGCCGA
>CAMVBO010000012.1 GCA_947165745.1 uncultured Clostridia bacterium
TCCTTTTGGGCATAAAAAGACCTCCTTCGGGTTGCAAATTCCTCGGAGGCTGTGCTATAATGATGGAGCAAGCCTCTTTATCTTGGGTAGTGCTGGGATATTTGGTTTTGCGCGTCCCTCGCCCGGGGTGGTAGCCGGGCGGGGGATATTTTATTTGCCGAGGTGGGGATTGTCGGTCTCAAAGGCGACCCAGGCTTCGCTGTGCTGGCGCATGGCGTGAAGATCGTCCACCACCATGGCAATGGCGAAGGTGCTGGCGCTGAAGATGATCCCGGCCATGAGTCCGATGAGCGCGCCCAGCAGCAGGACGAGACCGTCCGGAATGCTATGCAGGGTGCGGGCGTTCAAAATCGACTGGGCGATGGGCGAAGCGAAGATGAACCCGAACGCGGTGAACCCGATGATCTGCATCACGCCGAAGGTGCGCAGCAGCTTGACGGTCCAATGAGGCTTTGAGGCGTCCTCCAGGTGTTTGGGGTAGATGTACATGTTCATAAGGAATCCTCCTATGATCGAAACGGCTTAATCATCAGTAAAAACAAGTTCAACCACTGCGGAAAAGTCCTTTTCACCGCTGTCGAGTTCATATTTCCCGTCGTCGTTTTCATAGACGCCCCTGTATTTGCCGCCGCCGATATTCAGCCAGACGCTTTTTACACGACCTGATTCCATCAGTTTCCGGACGTGTGCTGTGCTGCCCTTGGGAACGTAGCCGATGCACAGGCCGTCCGCCTGCACCATGATCGCGTTGGGATCGTATTCGTTGTCAGGCTCCGGCACCAAAGCCCCTTTGGCATGGAATTCGTATTGCCAGACGCGCTCTTCCGGATGCTCTTCTTCAAGTTCCTTTTTCGTCAGATCGTAGTCCGGGTTTTCCGTGGCCACGGAAAGGATGTTCTCCACATAATTGGAAATGCCGCGAACGTGGATTCGCTCGGTACTTATGCCATTTTTCTCAGGCTTGGGAGCCTGTGCGGGGGCGCCTGTCGGTGCCGGATCGGGGATGGATGATGGCACAGGGACGGGATTTGGCACACCGGCGGTGAACGCTGACCGAGGTTCAGACGTGCCAAGGGTCTTTGCCTGTCGCTTGGCTTTGACGGAGGCGACGATCAGGGCGATGACGAATATGGGCATACATACAACTCCGATGCCAAATATCAGGCTCCGATTATCGCCGAGGGATTCGGGGAGAAAGAATGAACCGGCAGCCACCAGGAAGCATACCAGCAGCCCGATTGTATAAAATCGCTTGTTATTCTTCACAACGATACCTCCGTTCAATTTCCAGAGTGCATTATACCGACAGTGCGGACTACGAGGCAGTAGGCGAGAGTCTCATTCTTCCTCAAATCGGTTTGGAAATAGCGCTTTTCCTACGTCTATCATTTTCTGTTGCTCTTTGAGCGTCATGCGCTGCATGGCCTGTATCATCTCGTCGATCATGGGGGACTTGAGCCCCCGCTTGATCTCCTGCAGCTTCTTCGCGGCGGGGGAATCGGAGCCGAGGTTATCTGCGATTTCATCCCAGCCCATCAAATAAGAAGGGGTGACGTTCAGAGCTTTGGCGACAAGGGCAATCTTGTCTCTTCTCATGTTGGCGATCTGTCCACTTTCCCACTTGCGGACGGTGCTCTTGCCGACGCCGACAGCCTGACCGACTTCTTCAAGGGTCATGCCCTGGCTGGTGCGCAAAAACTTGATTTTTTCGCCGAGATCCATTGAATCCCTCCTTTCCGTTGGGGATAGTATAGCATGGATGTTTCCAAAAAGCAACACCAAAAGACGAAAAGAAAAAAATATTTCCCAAAGGACACAAAAACGCTTGACAAACAAATTGCAAGCGTGTATAGTATAAGTGTCTTAAACGACACATGCACATGAAAGGGGTGAGACGGTGAACAAGGAACTGCTCCGTTACGAGATGGCGCGGCATGGAATCTCAGTCGATGAAATGACGCAGCGGCTGGGGATCAGCCGTTCAGCCTTCTGGAAGAAGTGTACCGGGGTTTCTGAATTCAGGCAGTCGGAGATTGCAAAGATGATTGAAATCTTGGATCTGAAGAACCCAGCGGAGATTTTTTTTGCTGAAGAAGTGTCCTAAAAGACACTTCAAAAGAAAAAATAGTTGGGGACACGCAACACAACCAGCACTACCCAAAATCCTACCGACTGCCATAAGGCGGATCAGTTAAAACAACATCAATAGACACTCACGTGATAGGAGTTGACAGGTATGTATGAACCAAACAAAACCGCTTCAACAAATGAAGCCATGCTTGCCGTGGCTGAAGCGATTGTCGAAGCGGCGAAAACCGTGCGAAGTCCAGCGAACCTGAAGATGCTTGCCGAGGCAGCCGCGAAGCTTGTCGAGGCTGACAAGGTGGCGTCAGCCGGGGATGTTCTCCAAAATGCCTTTGATCCAAGTGAGAACGTGAGGCTTCGCAAAAGCAAACGCGGCTGACGCAATCACACCAAGAGCCCAGTAGATACCCTGAAGGATTTTCGGAAACAGGCTATTTTGTTTGGCTCCGAGAGCGGTGCAGATCCGCGTTGGCAGGTAGACGATCAGAGAGAGCCAGTACAGTGGGTTGATGGCGTCGATAGCCCTGCCCTTGAAAGTGCCGATGGCTTCTTCAAAGGCTGCATTGGTTTGAACAGCAAGGATTTGCACGCGGGATGGATACTGGTCGAAGATTCGGACGGTCATGTTGGCGACTTGACCATATCCCATAGGTTGAGAAATCGGAAAGCCTGCGTTTTCAACTCCGGCCTGCTTCATAAGGGCTATGGTGCGGAACCTACTCTGCTGTATCGCTTTGTAAGAAAGGGATGTTTGATTTGCCAACCAATCGAGATAATGCTTGTGCCGAATACGGAGATATACGGCGTTTGATAGATTGAGTGTCAGCTTGATAAGTACGATGGCAACGGGAATAATCCAATATTTCACGGGAACACCGCCATTTCATATATAGGAGATTTATTTCGATTTGGGTGCCAGAGTGCCGGCTAAGGCACCCTGGCGGTAGATAAGTTTAGTTTAGTGTCAATGGTTTTTCAATTGGAAGTTATATTTGGTAAGGCAATACGGGCAGGTAACATTTCCCGTATGCGCGTGGAAGGTTCGGCCGCAGTTGGGGCACTCGAAGCTATTAAGTGCTTTCTTGAACTGATCTTCGGCAGCCTTTTGTATGCTGGCCTTCAGATCGCGCTCCAGTCTGCGCATATCGGATTTCTTGCTAATATCATACTTCCGCGTCATGGTATCTCCTCCTCTCTTTAGTGATGGTCCACACATCAGCTACAAGCAGCCAGTGAGTGCTTGGTGTCAGCGGATTGTGAACATGATCGTACATTCAATGGTGTTGGCTTTTGTACAGCGGGCGCGGAAAACTGCGATAGGGTTCCAGGGCAGCGCGAAGCGTCCGCAAGGTCGACGGGGGTGATAGGGGAACGAGACAGCTACGGATGTAGAACCGCCAAGCCTCTGCCATTAAGGCTTGACAGGCCCAGCTGTCCTGGTCGGTCATTATAAGCGATGATATGGAAAGGAATTCCTGATATATGCTGCATGATACTTGCCGTGAGAAGCGGCGTTCATCAAGCCTTCAAAGATGTGCTGGGGGACGTCGTAATAAACGTAAGCGCCATCATGGAACTGGATATACAGCTTCATGGAAGCAGGCTCATATCCCACAGCGACAAGATTTGAAGATTGTACAGGAATCATCTTGGGCATCGTACTCACCACCTTTCTGTTAGCACTCTTTACAGCCGGCTGCTAACACTTAGTTTAATCAGGTAACAGAGTTTTGTCAACCGGTGTCTATGTAATTAACGTAAATATAATATTGGGAGGAAATATGACGATACAAGAGTCGATTCGGAAACACAGAGAGGAGAAGGGTTTAAGTCAGAACCAATTAGGTAAGCGTTCGAGCGTGCCAACCACCAATATTTGCTATTGGGAATCGGGACGCGGCGATCCTCCGATCAGTGCCTGCATCAAGTTAGCAAAGGGTCTTGGCATCAGCGTAAGTGAACTGGTTAAGGATTGCGACACTGGCCAGTAGAGCCTTAATCCAGCACGACCCATAATCCTACCTACTACCACAAAAGGAGGCTTTCAACATGACAGGGACGATCTTGACAGGGACGACCTACACCGCCGAGGAGCGGATGAACGATATGCTGGAGCGCTATGGCGAGGTCTGCAAGCGGGCCGTGGCGGCCCGGATCCTGGGCTGCAGCGACAGCAAGATAAAGAACATGATCCGGGACGGACGCCTGGAGACCGCCTGCGGCGGCACGATGGTGGATGTGCGCAGCATCGCCGCCTACATCTGTCAGCCCAGGCAGGCCAACGAGCTGGCCCGTCAGCGGCGGATGGGCCGCAAGTGGGCGGTTTGATCGACGAGCAAGAGGGAGGCGCGAGCGATGGCATATGTGAACGAAAAGACGTGGCGGCAGCTGCAGCTGCGGCGGCTGGAATACCTGTATGGGCGGTTCGTGAAGGCCTGGGAGGGGAAGTACACCGACGACCGGGGCGCGCTTTGCCTGACCTACCGGGCAATGGAGGCGGCGCTGAAGAGCCTGCCGGCGGAGCCGGGCAAGTATATCCAGGTGGCGATGAACGAGAAGATGCGGCAGGACCGGGCGAAGATGGATCGGATCGTCAAGGCCTTCGAGAGGCTGGCGGCCGGGACATGAGCGCGGAGCGGATGGCCCCGGAGGAGGCCCGGCGGGAGTTTGACCGCCTGCGGGATTTGTACATCAGAGAACTGGAAAGCACGGGAGGCGCGAAGAGCATGAAGACCATCCTGATGTCGATACGGGCCCGGCATATCCGGAATATGCGCAAGGGCCGCAAGGGTTGGGAGATTCGCAAGACGTGTCCGAAGATCGCCCCGCCGTTCCGGGTGCAGCTGTGCGAGAGCGGCAGCGGGGGCAAGGTGACGGCCATGTTCACCTGCACCGAGTGCCTGGATGTGACCGACTACCCGGCGGAGCGGATTGCGAAGATGGCCAGCATCACCCGGGAGGAGGCCGAGGGGTACAAGGCAAAGGGTCGGGGCCGCCTCTATGCCTGGAAGGTAGACCGATTCTACGACAAGCGGCCGGGGTGCTGGGTCAACCATATCACCGATTATGGTGTCAACCGCCCGCCCCAGAGCTGGTGCTATGTGAAGGAGGCGGTCGAGAATGTCTGAGATAAAGCGCGGCGTGGTGATGCTGCTGCAGGCAGGCGATCCGGAGATCTCCGGGACCATTGCCGAGGGGATACTGGCCGGGCGGAGAGAGGCAACCGCTGCGGCGGGGACCTCTTCCGGCCCTGCGGGCCGCCTTCCCCAGAGGGGAAGGCCCCTGGCCGCCGAGGAACGCCGGGAGATCGCCCGGCGGGTGAAGGAGGCCGTGGGGAATACCCGCACGGCCAGCGACTACGCCATGCTTCGATTCAAGGCCGAGGTCGCCTACGGCGAGAGCGTGTACGAGCCCACGCGGCTGGAGCGGGCGCTGGAGAAGGTGTTGACGCTGTACGCGCTGGCCGTGTACCAGGTCGACCGGTTTTACAGACGGGAGGAATCGCGGTGGCGCGGAAATTGAGATATGGGATCTATGACACGGCACGCAAGGCGTGGCTGCGCCGGATGGAGGCGCCGGTGGACGGCGTCGGCGCGGTCGTGACGACCTGGACAAAGCGCGCGGAGCATGCCTGGCGCTTCCCCGGCATCAAGAGCGCGGACGCGATGCTTGAGAAGCTGGGGCGTTTTTCGGAGTTTATCATCATCAACGGGAAGGGGGACATCGTGGGATGAGCATGGAAGCGAGCGGGGGCCTGATCCAGATGACGGCCCACATGGTGGTCAAGCCCTGGGCGCACGGGATGATCGTGGCCGGGATCGCGGTGGCGGCGGTGTTCGCCTTCCTGGCGATCTGCGCGGCCATGAGCCGGAAGAAGGAACACAAGCGGCGCTATGTGCTGGCCTTCGCCGTCTTCGCGCTGCTGGGCGTGGCGCTGACCATCGTCGGCGCGCGGCAGCCGAGGCGCAAGATCCTCTACTGCTGCGCCAATGGGCCGGTGGACCTGCAGATGGTGGCCACACGGTACGACCTGCTGGAAGTGGACGGGAAGATGATAAAGCTGGCGGAGAGGTGAGCGGCATGGGTTGGATCAGCAAGGCGGAGCGCCTGCCCGGCCCGGCGGACAGCGACGCGCAGCAATGCGTGATCGTGTGGCACGCGCTGAACGGCGCGATGACCATGGGCTGGCACCAGGTGGAGGACAACCGCTATGTCACCCACTGGCAGCCCTGCCCGGCCCCGCCCTCGGAGTATCCCGAGCGGTACCGGGCGCTGCACAAAGGGGGGGGGTTACGTGGCGGGTATACCGGAAAGGCCCTTGGTGCACGGCGAATGGATAACGGTACAGCAGGCGGCGGAGCGGCTGGGGGTGGGCGTCCAGGCCATCTACAACTGGCGCTCCATCCACCGCCGGAAGGGCGGCCGGGCGTCGCTGGAGGATTACTGGGATTGGGCCATGCGCTGGCGGCGCGGCGAGATCAAAAGGCACCCGGGCAGGAGCGGGCGCACCTACTGGGTGCATGGCCGGCATCTGACGCTGGAGCAGGCCGCCCGGCGCGCGGGCGTCAGCTACAAGGCGCTGTACAGCCGCATACAGCGGACCGGCTGCTCCGTCAACAGCGCCGTGCGGCACTACGAGGAGCGCGCCAAGCAGCGGGCGGTGAAGGAGATATTGGAGATCATCAACGAGGCGCGGCGGTGACACAGCGCCCGACCGCGCCGATATGGGGCCGAGGTTCAGCGCCACCGTGCGGATTGCCGGGGCGCGGCCGGTTCGATTCCGGCGGGCTCCGCCACCCCATTGGGGGGCCATCCAGGCTATTTCGCGGAAAGGAGGATAAACAGTATGTTTCGCCATCACATGACAAAATACAGCACCGAGAACAGACATTTCATCGTGTCGTGGCTCCAGATCAATATTCTCGGCTTCTGTTGGTGCTTCTCTAAGCGCCAGACCGAATTGAATGTCTGATGATTCACAGATTACAACCGAGGCGCGGCGGTAGCCGCGCATATGGGAATGTAGCTCAATGTGGCAGAGCATGGAAGGGCAAAGGCGGTATACAGCTGATGCGCAACCAGTGTTAGTGGTTCAAATCCACCCATTCCCACCAAGCGGAGCCATGGTTACGGTTTACCCATGGCCGAGCGGAAAACCGGAGGGCGGCGGCGGCCCGTGCGGATTGCCGGACGCCGTTGCCCTCTAAAACCGAGATTTACAAGGGAGGCGCATCACATGGCAAAGACGAAGCCGCAGACGTCTGCGGAAGTGGAACGGACCTACACAAACGCCATCGACAAGATCCGGGACGAGATGGCGAAGAGCAAGGGCGGGCAGCTCCAGCTGCTGGGCGAGGGTCTGACGTCGCTGCTCCAGCTGCACCCGGAGCTGGAAAAGCTCTTCATGGCGAAGGACAAGACCCTTGCCGGCGCGCTGGAGGCGGTGCGCAAGAACGCCACCGGCGGCTGCTCCGACCCGATCCAGACCACGAAGAGCCTGTGCGGCTATTACGGCATCGAGTGCAAAAACCCGCACGTGCTGGCGCTGGAGGTGGCCGTGGCGATGATGGGCGGGGAGGCCCCCTCTCAGCCGCCTGCGGCGGCAGCTCTCCCCCTCACGGGGGCGAGCCAAGGGGGAGCGTCGCCCGACCCCTTCGACCTGGATTCCATTTTGGGGGTGCTTTGACATGGATTTCAACGAAGCACTCCAGCATGCGGGCATCATGCCGGGCGCGGACGGAGAGGAAAAGGGCGTGCGCATCCCGGAAGGCGTGCGCAAGGCGATCCGGGACAAGCTGCCCCGCTATCTTTGGATCATCGACAACTACGAGCGCTATGAGGATACCGGCTGGCCCGACTTCGAGACCACGAAGAAGCTGCGCCGTCTGCACTGCGAGGCCTGCGAGGGCGACACTGTGGAGGAAAAGCGCGGCAAGCGCTGGTTATTCAGCCTTGGACAGGGCGAGGAGCATAAATGCCCGATGTGCGGCGCGCGGGTGACGGTCAAGCACGTGTCCCGGGGCTTCAAAAACCTGGACGACCGGGTGGACGTGGTCTGGTACGGAAAATCGGCCATCGACCCGGAGGTGATCGTCGCCTGGGCCGGGCACTGTACACGCTACTTTGTGCTGGCGGACGCCGAGGAGCCCTGGACGCTGGACGTGAGCGTCTCCGTTCGAGGCGCGGCGGTGTTCCGCTGGGGCGAGGGCGGCGTGAGGGTGCAATCCACGCCGATCTGGGAACAGGTGGGAGACCGTGAATACGAGATCGCGGAGATCATGTGGAAGCGCGTGAAGAGCATGCACGCGATGACCTTCGGCGTGACCGGCTACGGCATGATGTACAACGCGCCGCCCCAGTACCTGCTGGAGGACACGCTGGCCGAGGCCATCCGAGGCACGCCCTTCGAGCGCGCCTGGCACGAGGCCTATGACATAAGGGACGGCATCACGGCGCTGGACACTATTGCCCGCTATCCCTGCTGCGAGTACCTGACGAAGCTGGGCCTGGAGGTGTTCGTGCGCGAACGCATCCTCGGGCGCCTGGAGTCGAACCTGATTTACTGGAACGGCAAGACCATGCCGAAGGTGCTGCGGCTCTCCAAGGCGCGCCTGGGCGAGATCAAGGGCGCGAATGTGCCGATGACGCCGGCGCTGCTGGCCATCGTGCAGGCCTGCGACAAGTTGGGCGTGCCCTGTACGGCCAAGGTGGCGGGCAGCGTGGCCAAGCTGTGCGCGGGCCATGTGAAGGCCGACATCACGCGGGTGCTTTCGCTGTTCCAGCCCTCGCGCCGAAAGAAGGCCATGAAGTACCTGGGCAAGTGGGGCGGCAGGATCGCCCGGCTGCGGCTGTCCGACTTTGAGGACTACTGGGCGACGGTGTCCAACCTGGGCGGGAACCTGGACGCGGACGACGTGGCTTTCCCGGCGGACTTCCCGGCGGCACATGACAGAACCGTGGACAGGAAGAACGTGGCCATATCACCCTCGATCGACGCGGCGATCCGCAGGAACGCCAAGAAGCTGGACAAGCGCTACGGCTTCGCCTTCGGCGGGCTGATCCTCCGCCCGGCCTCCTGTGCCGAGGAGGTGCTCCGCGAAGGCGAGACGCTGCACCACTGCGTGGGCACCTACGTGCGCAGCTACGCCGAGGGCAAGACGGTGATCTGCGTGCTGCGGCGGGCGGTTGAGCCGGACGTGCCATGGCGCACGGTGGAGATCAACACGCTGGGCAGGGTGGTGCAGGATCGCGGGCTTCACAACGACTGGGGCCAGTGGAATATGATCGACGAGAAATACAGGGCCATGCTGGATCTGTTCTGGCAGGCCTGGAAGGAGCGAGCCGCGTAAGCGGTGAGTAGCGGCGAGGCCATTTGGCTGGCCCGCCGCGTAGCCGCGACCCGCCCGAAGGGCGAGGGGGCGGCCGACATGGAAAGAGAGGGCGAGCGCATGAGTGAGTTATTGGGACAGACAAACATCGGGGATTATCTGCCGGACGAGAAGCCGGAGGCGGCCGTGGCCGAAGGCTACGACGCCGAGGGGCGGCTGCTGGATTATGTGCCGGAGGAGACCGCTGACGCGGGGACCTCATCCGCCCTTCGGGCACCTTCCCCAGAGGGGAAGGCTTTTGGGGAGACGGACGACACTGAGGCGCGGCTGAACACGCTGGTGGCCGAGGTGCATGTGATCGAGGGCCAGGTGCGCTCCATCGCGCTGTCGGCGGCCATCGAGATCGGCCGGCGTCTGATCGAGGCCAAGAGCCTGGTGCCCCATGGGCGCTTCCTGGAATGGCTGGCGGCGAATCTTTCCTACAGCGAGCGCCGCGCCCAGGACCTGATGCGGCTTTATGAGACCTACGGCCAGGGCACGATCCCCGAGAGCGTGAGCGCCCTGGACTACTCCAAGGCCGTGGCGCTGCTGGGCGCGCCGGAGGATCAGCGGGAGCAGCTGGCGGCGCGGGCCATCGACGAGGACATGAGCGTGCGGGCACTGCAGGACGAGATCAAGCGGCTGAAGAAGGAGGCAGAGGTCGACCAGCTGACCATCGACGAGTTGGAACGGCAGAAGGCGGAGGACGCGGAGACGGCGCGGCTGGCCATTGAGCGGATGGGGCAGGACGTGGACGCCATGCGCGGCACCGCCGAGGCCGCGAGCCAGACCGCCGAGGCGCTGCGCCAGGAGAAGCAGGCCGCGCGGAGGGAGGCCGACCTGGCCAACCAGAAGGCCCGGGACGCCACCCAGCGGGCGAACGAGACCCAGCGGCAGCTGACCGAGGCCCAGCGGAAGATCGGCGAACTGGAGGCCCGGGAGCCGGAGCGCGTGGAAGTGGTCCCGCCGGAGGTGGCCGCCGAGCTGGAGCGCCTGCGCAGCCAGCGGCCCAGGGGCGAGGCAGAGGTCCGCTTCCGGCTGGCCTTCCAGCGGCTGGGCACGGAGTTCAAGGCCGTGACGGAGATCCTCGCCGAGGTCAACCGCGAGGACGCCGACAAGGGCGCGCAGTTCGCCCGGGCCGTGGCCACCACCTGCAAGCGGATGGTGGAGATGCTGGGGGTGGAGGCGTGAGCATTGACAAAAACCTGATCCAGCAGAGCGTCGAAACACTGGAAAAGGATAAAAGCTGTGCGGCAGTAGAGTGCGATTTAAGGTGCGAAAGCTGTAAATAC
Source organism: uncultured Clostridia bacterium (assembly GCA_947165745.1). The sequence continues at coordinate 10,745 of CAMVBO010000012.1, forward strand.
AGCCACGACATCAATGAGAGCATAGATGCGCTGGACGTGGCCATTTCGATCATGAAGAGAGGTGGAAGCATGCGGGAAGAAAAGGCGCGTGAGATTTGTGCCGCAGCAGTGGAAACCTACGGCTTTGAAGATCAGATGCTTCAAGCCATCGAGGAGCTCTCCGAGCTGCAGCGGGCTATTACGAGGGTTATCAAGGCTCCTGCCGACCGTGACAATCTCCATGAAGAGGTCGCGGATGTGGAGATCATGCTGATGCAGCTGCGCCACATCTTCGACGAAGACGAGATCGACGACTGGAAGGAATCCAAGCTGGAGCGCCTCGCCCGGACGGTGGGCGTGGAGATGGACGCGGAGGAGGTGGGAACGTGAAGAAGCTGAATTAGCAGGCGAGGGGAGAACACGGGCGGGACGTTATGTCGAACGGAGCAAATATAAGAAAGTATGATGGAATTGATGCTTTCCCTCCGCCCGTGATTCGACCCCGAAGAGCCGCGGGCGGGGAATGATGGTTTTAGCGCGCTCGCCCGCGGCGCTTTGGGATCGGGAAGACGTTTCTTCTATTACTTTGCGGGCGCGAAACCGCAGATTGAAAAATGAGAAAGGGAACCGTCCCCTTATCTCACGACAGCGAAAGACGGTTTTCCTTATATATATGCGGGGCCGCAGACAAGGCCCTGCGAGGGCTTGTATGCTGTATTAATAGTTCGACGAACCACGGGAGGCACACGTGAGACAGAGGGACACGAGCCGATACGAAATACTATTCGACCTGAAGGCGGGGGAATACAACCAGGCCGAGGTGGGCGGCATTCGCACCCGGACCATCCGGGCGGGGGACGCGCTGGAGGTGGAGTGCTTCCCGATCACGAAGGTGACGGAGGGCGCCAGGCGGGAATACGTCCGCCGCTCGAGCCGCCCCGGGCAGGAGGCGCTGAACCGCAGGAACGCGGAAAAGCGCATCCGGCGGCTGATCGACGCGAATTTCACCAGCGAGGATTACGTGGTGACGCTCACCTGGGACTACAGCCCCATCGACCTTTTCCACATGAGCCACAAGGACGCCCTGAAGAAGTGGGACGCGCTGGGCCTGCCGGTGGACGAGGACGAGGCGCGGTGGGAGTTCGTGAAGTATGTGAAGCGGCTCAAGTATCACATGGCGCGGCGCGGCACCGGGGCGAAGGCGCTGAAATACCTGTACGTGCTGGAGGTGACCCACGAGCGGCGGGACACCGACCCGGCGGCGCTCTACGCGCACCACCACTTCCACGCCGTGATCCACGCGCCCGGGCTGTCCGCCGAGGACCTCAAGGCCCTTTGGCCCCACGGGGACGTGCGGTGCGACCGGCTGTCCTTCCGGGGCAACGGCTCTGCCAGGCTGGCCGGATACATCACCAAGCAGCACGGCGTGGAGCGCATCGACCGCGACGGGCGGCGGCTGCGCCGCTGGGCTTGCTCGAAGAACCTGAAGGAGCCGGAGGTGACGGTCAGCAATCGCAGGGTAAGCCGCCGGCGCGCCGCGCTGGTGGCGCAGGACGTGCAGCAGTACGGCCAGGAGATATTCGAGCGGCTCTATCCGGGCTATCGGTGCGTGGAGGCGCCGACCGTGCGCTACAGCGATTTCATCGCCGGGGCCTACATATTCGCCAGGCTGCGGCGGGCGGACGCGCGGGAGCCGTGGGAGAGGGCGAGGAGGCGAAGAGGATGAGGAGGCGAAGAGGATGAGGATTGCGTATCTATGTACGGGCAATGTGCCAGCGTGCAGAAGGACGTGCTGCGCGCTTTCTTCGGCCAGCGCTTCAAAGGACTGCTATCACACATTGGATCCCAGGTACGCGAGGAATGGGCCGACGGCAGACCCAGCGAAGGATGGACGGTTCGAGATGCTGGGGCGGGACACCTGGTGGGAAATGGACGACGAAGCGAGGGAGGCGCAGACGCATGCGGAAACACCCGAAGCGGTTGAGTGAGGCGGGGATCGGCCCGGCCAGGCTTGGCGAGATGAAGAACATCTGCCGCCAGTACCGCGCTATGAAGCGGACGCTGGAGCGCGCCCGTCAGGGGATCGTCGACCGGCGGCGATCCTCCGCCGCGTGGCGCCGGCCCGACCCCACCGGCAACGCCGCCGTCAACATCGCCGCCATGCCCGAGCAGCGGCGGGTGCGCCTGATCGAGCAGAGCGCCGCCGCCGTCGCCGAGCCCGTCGTCGCCGCCGCGATTTTGAAGAGCGTGACCGAGGACGTGCCCTATGACAAGCTGCGGAACCGTCCGCCCTGCGGCAGGCGGCAGTTCTACGTGCTCGTGCAGCTGTTCTTCATCGAGATGGACGCGCTGCTGTGGGAGAATGAAAAAGGGTCATAAAAAGGGCGTTGTTTGAGTTATAATCAATACTGTCAACAGGTGGGCGAACCTGACGCGCCACCCGCGCCAATCTGTGACACACGCCCCGCGCCACACGCTGTCGCGGGGTTTTGTGTTGGCGCGATCGGCGGACGTCGCCGTGGAGAGGGCGCGCGTATGACGGAGAAGGAGCTGCGCTACGCCAGGTGGTGCGCCGAACACGACCCGGATCGGTTCTACAAGTGGCCGCGTTGGCTGGACGTGCGGGAGGACGTGCTGAAGGACGACCACTGGGAGTGCGTCAACTGCAAGGCGAAGTATCACCGCTATAGCGCGGGCACCACGGTCCACCACGTCAACCACTTCAAGGATCGGCCGGACCTGGCGCTGGAGAAGTTCTACACCGATCCGGCCACCCGCGAGAAGCGCAGGAACCTGGTCAGCCTCTGCCACGATTGCCACGAGGAGGCGCACGGCTTTCGCAAGCCGCAGCGGGAAGGGACGGTGATCACCGAGGAGCGCTGGGATTGACACTGGGCGGGAAAGCACCCCCCCGGGTCGATTTTGGATTTTCCCGGCCGCCCCTTGGGAACGGTGGGGGCTCTCGACAAGATGGAAAGGCGCGTGTGCGCACGACTTTTTGGAAAAACCTGCAAAGAAACGAGGTAAAAAGGGGGATTTGAGGTGGCGACGACCAAAAACGCGACGAAGCGGCGGGGAACCAGCAAGCGGCAGGAGAAGCGGCTCAACCGGGCGGCCGCGGAGATGATCCGCATGGCCGAGGAGGGCGGCGTCGAGCAAAACTTTTTCTTCGTGACGACACTGGAGCGATACAAGACCCAGCTGAGCGTGCTGGATCGGCTTCGGGAGGAGATCGACGGCGGCGAGCTGCTGGTGAAGAAGGAGTATGTCAAGGGACGGGAAAACCTGGTGGCCAACCCGGCGATCGGCGAGTACAACAAAACCAGCACCGCCGCCAACCAGACCGCCCAGACGCTGATCCGCATCATCACAACCTTTGCCGAGGGGCCGGTTATGAACGGAGCGGGCACCGGCGATGACGAGATCGACCTCTGACGGCGGGCAGCCCCGGGCGTTGAGCCCGCATTTGATGCCCTTCGTCGAAGCCGTCGAGACCGGCAACCTCCGGGCCGACAGGGAAGTGAAGGCGCTCGTCGTCCATGTGCGCAGATGCTTTGAAACCGAGGACATCTACGTGGACGAGGCGCTGGCCGACAGCTACATGGGCCTGGCGAAATACTTTCCCTTCGATCGCGTCTTTCCCTGGCAGGAGTTCGTGATTACCCTGCACGACGCCACCTTCTGGCGGGAGACCGGCCAGCCCCGCTGGCCGGATCTGTTCTGTATGCTCGGCCGAGGCGCGGGCAAAGACGGCACCATCGCCCTGGAGGCGGCCGCCCTGGCCTCGCCCTATAACAACATCCAGCGCTACGACGTGGACGTCTGCGCGAACAACGAGGAGCAGGCGCTTCGGCCCGTGATCGACATCGTGGAGGCCTTCGACGCAGCGAGTGCCGCCGCAAAGAAGCGGCTCAAGAAGTATTACCGGTGGACGACCCAGACCGTCAAATCGGTCAAGACGAACGCCAAGGTTCGCGGGCGGACCAACAACCCCAAGGGCAAGGACGGCATGCGCTCGGGGCTGGTGGTGTTCAACGAGATCCACCAGTACGAGAACTACAAGAACATCGACGTGTTCACCACGGGCCTGGGCAAGGTTCCACACCCGCGCCGGTCGTACTACACCACCGACGGCGACGTGCGGGAGGGCCCGCTGGACGACATGCTGGACACC
>CAMVBO010000013.1 GCA_947165745.1 uncultured Clostridia bacterium
TTATATACCCATATCTTTGTATACTATGATACTCCCAGATGCAGGATTTGTCAATAACACTGATGTGTTACATCTATACAAAACAAACACACCATGGTTTTGTTCTCGTGCGTCGTCAAGCTGGGCGAGTCACCGAGCATCTGGGCCTTCAGGGCGGTTACCTGAAACAAATTCATATGATGGCTGTTTCCGCTGATGTATCACCGGAGCTGTTCCATCAGGCTGAAATCCCGGAGGAAGAAAAAGGTGTCGCCGGCTGTCGTCATGGTATACGCGCCTATGCCACTGGTTCATATCCGCCGCCGCGTCCCATGCAGCGCTCTCGCGGCATCGGATGCGTCCTGATTTCAACAGCCCCCGGACCTTTGCCAAAGGCAAAGATACGGGGGCGCGTTGTCGCTGGATTACTTACCCTGCTGGCCAACCGCCTTCAGAACGTCGGCCAGTTCGTTGTTGATCTTCTCGATGGTGATCTCGTTGAGATTCTCAGCGGTGCTCAGGTCCTGGATGTCCGTCTTCTCGATCCTGCTGATCTTGATGGTCGCAGTCTGCTCGGATTCGGGCGTGCTCATTTCGCAAATCAGGCTGTCCTCCTCCTCGAAGAAGTCGAAGATGATCGTGGCCTGCTTGCCTTCAGCGGTCTCCGCAAACACCTCGTAGCGGATCTTGCCGCTCCAGGTTTCGCGCACGGTGGTGCTGATGGCGCCCTTGGGCCCCTTCATGTAGAAGTAGTCCGGGCCGACCTCCATACGCATCCATTCGGTGCCTTCGATCACGGTGACGACCTTGCCCTTGTTGACCAGGTTGCCATCGAATTCCATATCCACCTCGGTCATAGTATTGCCGGAGCTCAGCTTCTCGTGGTAGGCATACTGGTCCACGCTCAGTTCATAGACCAGGAAGGGATCCTCATCCTTGAAGCCCAGGCTGGCGGTGATCTCCGCGTCGCCGTTCTCCTGATTGATCCAGGCGTCGGTGTCGCACATCAGGATCTTCGTCGCGGACTGCTCCTCGCCGATCTGGTAGTGGGACTGCAGATGGCCGTTCTCCCCGATGCTTTCGGTGCTCTCGACGGTACGGATGGCTGCCAGAGTGGCTTCGCGGTTCGCCGCCCAGTTCTTCTGCAGCTCGGCAAAGCTCTTGCCGCCTTCCACCGCGGCCTGACGGTTCACCAGGTCCGCGAGAGCGGGGTTGAGCATCAGCTCGTCAATCGCGTCGGCCACGGCGGAGGCATAAGCTTCGCTGCGCAGGCTGATGGTCACTTTGTCGCCCTCATCCTTGACATCCAGGATGTATTCAGGCTTGAATTTGTTGGCGAAGGATATGGCCGCGGTGGCCAGGGTCATCGCATCCGCCTGCTCCTGGGCTTTCGCCTCAGCGGCCAGAATGCTCATCTCCTGAACGGCCTTCATCATCTCCTCCTCCGTGGGAAGCTGATCCTCGGGGATGCTCTTGATGGCCTCGTCCATCATCGCGTCCACCGTGTCGAAAATCTGCTGCAGGGCGGTGGTCACAGTGGCGTAGCGCAGCAGCGTCACGTTGCCGTTCTCAGCCAGATAGACGCCCTCGGCATTCATCTGGATGTGGCTGGCCTCCTGGCCGTTGGTACGCGCCACGATGTGCAGGTTATCCCTGTCCACGCGGAACACGAGGTCGGCGGACTGGTCGTCGGCCGCAACCTGCAGCGCGATGTCCTTGGTCTTCAGGTCCGTCTGCTTCACAAAGCGGGTCACGATATCGCTGTTCCCAAAGCGTCCCACCCCGGCCGGCTCCGCAAGGGCGCCCACGGCGGCGATCAGCATCATGACGACCAGCAAACAGGAAACAAGTCTCTTCATAGAAATACCCCTTTCGTCTTAAAAAGATAGCTGTATTTATGCGCTATGCGCGCATTTTACCGGTTTATTCGCTTTTCGCGAGCGACGCGCGATGGCCACGATCCCGGAGCGGGCGGAACCAATGCGAATCATGTCGACGCCGGATTCGTAAGGGCTTTGGGATTGTCCGACCGTACATACATCTTTTACAATATAAACCATTCATCTTAATATTGCAAGCATGCGTGACATATTGTCACATAAAAATTATAGGAGCTAAATTACACATCAGAAAAGAGGTAACCATAGCAAGGCGCCGTCTTCCATCAACATCCCTTTCTTCCGTTCTTGTGATCCTCAATAGAGCAGGCATTCGCGGTACCGTACTCGACGAGGCCGGCATCCGCCGGATCAACAGACACCCTGCCGTCTTCAAACACGAAAGCCGGGATCCCCACATCCCCGATCGCTTTCAAGCGATCAAAGACCGGGTTCGTATCCCGCAGCCTCGTAAACGCGCTCATATTGCGGAGGTTCTCGCCAATGTCGATGTATTTGAATTCTGATTCCCGTCCCTTGATCTGCTGATGAACAAAATCGCAATAGGGACACGTTGACATTCCGTAGATGATGATCATGGTCTGCATCTCCTTCGTATTTGGCATCACGCACTGCATGGGCTTTCAAACTCGGCCTCTGGCATCCTGACCGCGTCCTCAAGCGTCATACCGCGCATATAGATACAGCTGTTCCGGTAAAGGCGATGTGTTGGGCATGGTGATGATATCGGTCTTATTCATAGGCTCGCATCCCGTTCGATCATCTCCTGACAGGGGTTGCTTCGACCGCCTCCCGCAATCTCAGCCAAAATCGCGCGTCCTCGACGGCCTCCCACAGCGGGTACGGAGATTCGCCGCCCCGCAGGTAGTCCCCCATATCCAGCAGGATCGTCGCGATGGCGTATTCGTCCTGAAGGGTGTCGAGGAACAGCTCCGGCCGCCATGTCTTGCGCAAATCCCGCAGATACTGCGTATCCAAACACCGATAGCGCTCCGGAATCTCCGGCATCAATGCAGTCCTGAAGGGCACATTTCGCCCGTCCAGGCGGTATACGGTCGTGTCGCTCCACTCGCCCCGATCGCCGCGCACGGTGAAGTGGCGCGCGCGGATATAGGAACGGTATTGCAGCGGCGCGAAGTCGTAGATCGCGGTTTTTCCGGATTCGTAGTCGATCAGCACCTGGTCGCGAACCTCCTCTGTCACGGAGCCGTCCAGGATCGCTCCATAGCGGGAATCGGTGTTCACGGCAGGGCTGACCTGTCGGGAGCCTCGCATTTCGTATCGTTCCCTGCCGATCATCAGTGCCCGGCGCAGCAGGCTGGCCGCGTGATAGTCGTGGGCCAGGGAGATGCAGGCCGACCGCGGCGTCCCGATTGCGCCACGCCGAACGGCCTCGAGACCCGCGGCGAGGATGGGATAGCGATGGTACTGCTCGCAGCACACGATCTTCGCGCCGCGCTCGCTCAGCGCCTCCAGCCTTTGAAGCTTCTCCTCGGTGTCGCCCACGGGCGTTTCCGCCACCACGGGAAAGCCGCGCCCGATCCACTCCTCAACGACGTCGGCCACGTGCCCGCGATCCACCGCCACGACGATAAAGTCCGGCTTGAACGCCATCGCCGCTTCGGCGGTCAGCACCGCCTCCGCGCCGGTGTTTTTGCGCATCAGCGCCGCCTTCTCCTCCGAGCGGCACAGATAACAGGCCCTGAAAAGCTCCGGCCACGTTCGGGCAACGCGCCCAAAGTATTCCGCACGATAGCCCGATCCTGCAATGACATAAGTAAGCATATCATCTTTACCTTATATTCGTTGGTTATTGACATCCCATAAACCGTTATGTACAATCATAGCAGATCAGGAATCCGTTGTAAAGGACTTTGGAAATGCCGGGCTTTCATCCAAAAGGATGAACATACTGCCATATACCTGAACGCATTGCAATGACGAACAAAGGAGGCCGCTGACATGGTCACAGGCATCGCACACAACGCAGTTACCGTGAAGGACATGGACGAGTCGCTCCGATTCTACACGGAGGGGCTCGGCTTCAAAAAGGCGTTCGAGATCAACCGCCCGGAAACGGGAGAACCCTGGATCGTCTACCTGTCTGTTGCCCCGGGCCAATTCCTGGAGTTGTTCTACGGCGGCACAGAAGACAATCCCTGGCGCGACAGCCTAATCGGTTTCAACCACTTTTGCTTTGAGGTGGATGATGTCTTCGCCACGGTCGAGCGGGCGCGCGGCGCGGGCTATCTGATTGATGTGGAGCCAAAGCAGGGCGCCGACACCAACTGGCAGGCATGGATCACCGATCCAAACGGCATACGCATCGAGCTGATGAAGATCATGCCCGAATCCCCGCAGGCAAGGTATTCTGGGCAGCCGCAGTGAAACACCCATGAAACTACTGTGGCGGCTCAGCCGCGAAGCAAAGCGATACAAGGGCCTGTATCTCGCCGCCATCCTTGCCACGCTGGCGCTGGCTGACTGGGGTCAACCTGGCCGCGCCGAAGCTGCTGTCCGCGGTGACGGGCGTGGTGGAGGGTGGCGTGGACGAAGCGGGTCTGCGCAAAATCCTGACGCTGACGGCAGGGCTGGCTTTGCTTTACCTGCTCAGGGTGCTGTTCCGCTTCATGAGCAACTATCTGGCGCACCGGGCGGCATGGTATCTGGTGGGTGACCTGCGCACCCGCACCTACGACAAGCTGGAGCGGATGCACCTCGGCTTCTTCCACGACAAGCAGACCGGCGATTTGATGAGCCGGGTGGTCAACGACACGCGGGACTTCGAGTTGCTCTATGTCCACATCATCCCGGAGTCCGTCACCAACTTCGTCACCTTCGCGGGCGTGCTGATCATGCTGATGACGATCAACTGGCGATTGGCGCTGATCACCTGCGCGCCCATCCCATTGATCCTCATCTCCGGCGTGATCTTCGCCAAAAGTTAGAGTGTGTTTCTAAAGTCCGGGATGTGCAGTTTCGAGCGTATCAGGCTGCATTTCAAGGCGATTTTCCGAAGGCTTACTGGCATCGAGCGCCCGGAAAACAGTCCAGCGGACTGTTTTCAGCGAGATGGGGCCGGCAGGCCCGTGGATGCAAGTCGAGGAAAAGCAACACAGAAATGCAGCCTTAGAGTGTGTTTCTAAATCCCAGGAGATGCAGTTTCAAGCGTAGTTGGCTGCATATCAAGGCGATTTTCCGCAGGCTTACTGGTTGCAAGTCAAGGAAAAGCAACGCAGAAATGCAGCCAAATCCGCTGAAAATGCGCTTCGGGGATTTTAGAAACAGACTCTAATCGCCGAAAAAGCAGGTTCAGGATTTTAGAAACACACTCTAGTAGTATGCTATACTCATCTGACAAATGGGGTGCAGTTCATACGGCCCGCAGCACAGTCGTTCTTTACAAGAGCGTAAAAACAAGGTATAATTGCACTATCCAAAGGCATCGGAGGGGCGTATGCATGTATTTTTGACAGGAGACAGGGGCATTGGCAAGAGCTGGGCGGCAGCGTCCGCCGCGGCACTGCTGCAGCGTCCATGCCTGGGCTTTCGCACTGCGTTCTTGGCGAAAGATCATCGCGCGTCCGCCCTGTACCTGTTCCCCGCCGGCGCGGACTGCCCATCGCCCGAGGCCCGAGTAGCGGCCGTCTGGGCGGATGGCCGGCTGACGGCAGTGGCGGGCGTGTTTGACAAATACGGCACCGCCCTGCTGCGGGAGGCCCGCAGGCATCCGGAAGCGCTGATCCTGATGGATGAGTGCGGGCACGTGGAGCGGGACGCGCTCGTCTTCCAGCGTGAGATCCTGGCCTGTCTGGACGGAGAAACGCCGGTGCTGGGCGTGCTGCGCAAGGGCCAGCTCTGGCATGGCATGATCCGGGAGCATCCCAATGTGCGGGTGCTGGAGGTCACCGCGCAGAACCGGGGCCGGCTGCCGCAGCAAATCGCCGCGCTGATCAGAGGGTTACGGCCATGAGCGGGATCATGCGGGAGTCGCTGCTTTCCTGGGCCCTGAACGGCGCGCCCCAGGCGCCTTTGCTGTGCTCCGCGGGCGAGGAAGAAGCATTGCTGCTGGGCCACATGGTGGCCTCCGGACTGGTGGACGGCGCGGACAGGGTTCGCTCCGTCCGGCGCGAGGGCAAGGGATGGCAGGTACGGGCCGAGTTGTGCGCGCAGGCGTCCCTGCCCGCCCTGCTGCGGCTGGAGACGATGAAACCCCTGGAAGGCAGCTTTGTCGCGCCGTCCGAAGCGATCATCCGCTGTTGCGAACAAGTGATGGCGATGAAACGCGGCGCGGGGCTTCACACCGTTCTGCTCGGCATCGGAGAAAGGACGGTGCTTTGCCAGGACATCGGCCGACACAACGCGCTGGAAAAGGCCGTGGGCAGCGCTCTGCGCGAATCGCTCGACCTGAGCCGTGCCATTCTGGCCGCCTCCAGCCGGCTGTCCCTGGAGATGCTGGCCAAGGCCGCCTTTGCCGGCATTCCCGTCCTGGTCACTCAAAAACAGGTGGGCAGCCTGTGCGTGCCGCACGCACAACGCCTGAACATCGCCGTATGCCGCCTGGACGCGGCGCTTATCCCCCTCAGCCGCCCTGAGCGCGTGCGGGACTGAATGTCCCGTTTTCAAATCTGCCCCAAGGAGATCGTCAGCATGCAGAGGATCAAAACCCGGGATCTGGCCGTGATGGCCCTGGTCCTGGCGCTGGGCCTGTTTTCCAAGCGGATCGTTTCGCCCGTGACCAACCTGCTCACCGAGTTCTTCCGCCTCCCCGGCGGAAGCGCGGCGGCGGGATTCTCGCTGGCGTTTCTGCTGATCGGCGGGGAGATGGTGTCGGTGCCCTTCGCGGGGGCGCTGATGGGCCTTGCCCAAGCGGGCCTGGCGCTGGCGCTGGGCATGTCGGGCTACCAGGGCGCGCTGGCGCTGATCACCTATACCCTGCCCGGTCTGGTCCTGGATCTGGCGTCCCATCTGCCCCTGGAAGGCATGGCGGGCCGCGCCCTGGCGTGCGCATCGGCCTGTCTGACCAGCGCGGCGCTGAGCAACATGCTCGTCTTTCATCTGCGCGGGCTGTCCCTTATCCTGTGGCTGTTGCTGGCGGCGCTGTCGGGGGTGGTCGGCGGATGGCTGGCCCATCTGGTGCTGAAAAGACTTGATAAACAAAACGACAGGAGAAACAGAAGCCATGAAGAAAAAAGCAATTTGGATCGCCGCAGTCGCGGTGCTCGTCGTCGCCGTCCTGGCCGTCGGCCTGATCGTGCGCCAGCGCCAGACGGCCCGCCAGGTTGACGGCGCTGTTACGCTGAAGAACGGCGGGAAGACCGTTCAAATTCCCCTCGGGGAGCTGGACCAAATGGCCTTCAGCGGCGAGACGGTGAACGGCAAGGGTGAGCGCGCCACCCATGATTATCATGGCGTCCCCCTGAAGACCCTGCTGGAGGATCGGCAGGTCGACCTGGGCGCGGTGTCCGCCGTGACGGTGACCGCGGCAGACCAGTTCTCCGCCAACTATACCATCGACGAAATCAACGAAGAGGGCAAGGTCTGGCTGGCCGTGCGGGTGGACGGCCAGAGCGTAGAAGGCGTCGACCCGGGAACGCCCGGCGCGCAGATGGTGGTCTTCGGCGATCCCAACAGCAAACGCAACGTGCGCTGCCTGACCGAGATCGAAACGAAACCCTGACACGAACGCCGTCCTGTAAAGACCGAACCCAATGAAAGCAGGTGTCGCCTTGAAACAATTGGCAAGACGCGGGAACATGAACGAGCGCATCGACGTCGTTCTGCAAAAGTTCCGCTCCCGAATGACCTCTTATCCGCCGGGCATGTGCCCGCTGGTGCTGTACCGTTCGCTGCTGCAAATCTCCATGAACCAGACCTGTGGAAAGTGCGTGTCCTGCCGGGACGGACTGGTGGAGGCGGATCGACTGCTCGGGGACATCCTGTCCGGCGACGGCGACGGGGACACCCTGGCGAAGATGGAGCGCCTGTGCCGCATGATCGCCCGCACGGCGGATTGCGCGGTGGGCGTGTCCGCCGCCAATCTGGTCCTGGACAGCCTGACCGAATTTGCCGACGAATATGAAAGCCACATCCACCATCATCGCTGCGTGGAGAACGTGACCCAGACCATCCCCTGCGTCACGCTGTGCCCCGCGCACGTGGACGTGCCGGGCTATGTGGCGCTGGTCCATGCCGGGGATTACGCCGGGGCGGTGAAGAAGATCCGGGAGAAAAACCCCTTCCCCACGGCCTGCGCCATGGTGTGCGAGCATCCCTGTGAGCGCAAGTGCCGCCGCAGGATCATCGACGACGCCGTGAACATCCGGGGTCTGAAAAAGTATGCCGTGGACCAGGTCCGCGCGGACAAGGTCGACACCCCGCGGCGAAACGTCGGCACGGGCAAGCGCGTCGCCGTCATCGGCGGCGGTCCGTCCGGGCTGACCGCGGCCTATTTCCTTTCCCTGATGGGCCATCATGTGGACGTCTACGACGCGCACGAAAAGCTGGGCGGCATGCTGCGCTACGGCATCCCTGAATATCGGCTGCCCAAGGATCGGCTGGACGAGGATATCCGGGCCATACTTTCCGTGGGCGGCATCGACACTCACCTGAATACGAAGGCCGGCGCGGACATTGCCTTTGACGCCATCCGCAGGGACCATGACGCCGTTTTCCTGGGTCTGGGCGCACAGCTGGGCAACCGCATGCCCGTGGACGGCGCGGACGGGAAAAACGTGATCCCCGCGGCGGATTTTTTGCAGCGGGTGGCCAGCGACCACGCGCCGGACCTGACGGGAAAGCGCGTGGCGCTGATCGGCGGCGGCAACGTGGCCATGGACGCGGCCCGGACGGCGGTGCGCCTTAACGCCCGGTCCGTGCACGTCTTTACCCGCAAGCGGGACGACTACACCGCCCTGGGCACGGAAATCGAGGCCGCCATGCAGGAGGGCGTGCGCTTCCGCACCCTGCTCAGCTTCCTCAACATCGAACTGGACGACGAAGGCGCCGTGCGCGCCGTCTGGCTCCAGCCGGAAATCGTGGCCGAGTACGACAAATTCGGTTTCGTACAGACCGAACACTCCAGCAGCTATCCCTATCGCTTCCTGTGCGATTATTTGATCCTGGGTGTCGGGCAGCGGAGCGACCTGTCGGCGTTCACCGAGGCGGGCGTCCCCTCCGAGCGGGGGCGCGTCCGCGCGGACGTGACCTGCGAAGTCCAGGGAATGTCCGGCGTGTTTTCCGGCGGCGACTGCGTCACCGGCCCCTCCACGGCGATCAACGCCATCGCGGCGGGACAGGTGGCAGCCTATAACATCGACGAGTATCTGGGCTATCATCACAAGATCCTCAGCGACACGCCCCTTCCCGCGGCGGTGCCGAACCCCTGCATCCCCACGGGGCGCGCGGAGATCGAGGAAAAGGACCCCTTTGAGCGGCGCGACAGCTTCGACTTCGTGGAGCTGTCCATGACCGCCGAAGAAGCGATGCGCGAATCCGGCCGGTGCCTTCGGTGCGATCACTACGGCTGCGGCGCGATGACAGGAGGCAGGGGCGAATGATCACCATCACCATCAACCAAAGGCCCATCCAGGCGCCGGAAGGCCGGACGATCCTGCAAATCGCCCGGGACAACGGCATCTACATACCGACGCTGTGCTACCTGGAGGATGTGTCCGACATCGGCATGTGCCGCCTGTGCATGGTGGAGGCGGAGGGCTACGGCCAGCTCCTGCCCGCCTGCCGCACCGTGGCGGCGGACGGCATGGTCATTGTCACGGAAAGCGAGGCGCTGAAGGACTATCGCCGGGAGATGCTCAACCTGATCCTGTCCAACCACACGCTGGACTGCATGAGCTGCGCGGCCAACGGCGGCTGCGAGCTGCAGGATCTGTGCAATCGCTTCGACGTCAAGCACGCCTCCTACCGGGGCTCGCGCACCGAGATCGAGGGCAAGGCGCAGGTGCTGTCCGAAAACCCGTTCATCACCTACGATCCCGGCAAGTGCATCCACTGTCAGCGGTGCGTCAACGCCTGCCACGCCATCGCCTGTAACGGCGCGCTGGGCAACGGGCGCAGCGGCGTGTTCCACCTGGTGGACGCGCCCTTCGGCCAGGGCTATAAGCTGACAGCCTGTGAAAGCTGCGGCAACTGCGCCGCCGTCTGCCCCACGGGCGCGCTGCGGCTGAAGCAGGAGGAAAAATACCGGAACTGGGAGATCTCCAGGGTCCGCACGACCTGTCCCCACTGCGCCACAGGCTGCCAGTTCGACCTGCTGGTCAAGGACGGACGGATCGTCAACGTGGAGGCGGCGGACGGCCCCTCCAATCACAGGCGCCTGTGCGTCAAGGGCCGCTCCGGCAGCTATGACTTTGTCCATTCGCCCGACCGGCTGACCGACCCGCTGATCCTGGATCGCGCCACCGGCCAGTTCCGCAAGGCATCGTGGGATGAAGCCATCGCCTACACCGCCCGGCGATTGATGGAGATCAAGGCCAAATATGGCGGGGACGCCCTGGCCGGGTTCGCCTGCTCCCGCTCGCCCAACGAGGACATCTACATGGTGCAGAAGATGGTGCGCACCTGCTTCGGCACCAACAACACGGACAACTGCGCCCGCGTGTGCCACTCGGCCACGGTGGCCGGCCTGGCGAAGACGCTGGGCTCCGGCGCGATGACCAATCCCATCCGCGACATCACCCACGACGTGGACTGCATCCTGCTCATCGGCTCGAACCCGGAGGAGGCCCACCCGGTGGTGGGCATGCAGATCCGCAGGGCGGTCTCGCGCGGCACGCGGCTGATCGTGGTGGACCCGCGGGAAATCGGCCTGACGAAATACGCGGACATCCACCTGAAGATCCGGCCCGGTACCAACGTGGCCTTCGCCAACGGCATGATGCATGTGATGATCGAGGAAGATCTGATCGACCGCGCCTATATCGAAAACCATGCTGAAAGCTTCGATGCGCTGAAGGCGACGGTTGAAAAGTACACCCCGAAATACGTGGGGGAAATCTGCCACATCGACCCGGACAAGCTGGTGGAAGCGGCGCGCATGTACGCCACGGCGAAAAAGGCGCCGATCATCTACTGCCTGGGCGTCACGGAGCATTCCTCCGGCACCGAGGGCGTGATGTGCGTGTCCGACATGGCGGTGCTGTGCGGGAAAATCGGAAAGAGCGGCTGCGGCGTCAACCCCCTGCGCGGCCAGAACAACGTGCAGGGCGCCTGCGACATGGGTGCTTCCCCCACCGACTTTCCCGGCTATCAGAAGGTGGACAACCCTGCGGTGCGCGAAAAGTTCGAGGCCAAATGGGGCGTGCGCCTGAACCCGACGCCCGGGCTCAAGGCCACAGACGTGTTCCCCGCCGCCATCGAGGGGAGGATCAAGGGCCTGTATATCTATGGCGAGGACCCCATGGTCACCGATCCGGACACTCAGCACATCGAAAGGGCGCTGGAAAGCCTGGAATTCCTGGTGGTTCAGGAGCTGTTTATGACCAAAACCGCCCGGTATGCCGACGTCGTTTTGCCGGGCCGGAGCTACGCCGAAAAGGAGGGCACCTTCACCAACACCGAGCGTCGCGTACAGCGCGTGCGCAGGGCGGTGACCGTGCCGGGCAACATGCGGCAGGACACGGATATCATCATCGACCTGATGAACGCCATGGGCTATCCCCAGGAGCGCCTCACATCGGCGCAGATCATGGATGAGATTGCCGAACTGACGCCCAGCTTCCACGGCATCAGCCATGCCCGGCTGGACGCGGGCGAGAGCCTGCAATGGCCCTGCCCGGACGCGAACCACCCGGGCACGCCCATCATGCACGCCGGAAAGCCCGCCCGGGGCCGGGCGCTGCTCTACGCCGTGGACTACAAGCCCTCCATGGAGCTGCCCGACGAGGAATACCCCTTCATGCTGACCACCGGACGCATACTGTATCAGTACAACGCGGCGGCCATGACCGCCCGGGTGAAGGGCCTGAACGAACTGGCCGGAGAGGGCTTCATCGAGGTGAATTTCCGCGACGCCGAAAGGCTGGGCATCGCCAGGGGCGAGCGCGTGCGGGTGACCAGCCGGCGGGGAAGCATCACCGCCACGGCCCATGTGGGGCGCAAGGTGTCCCAGGGTGAAACCTGGATGCCCTTCCACTTTCCCGACTCCCCCGTGAACCGATTGACCAACGCGGCGCTGGATGAATTTGCCCGGATCCCCGAATATAAGGTCTGCGCCGTGAAGCTGGAGAAGATCCATGGAGACGGCTGATCGCGTCGCCGTCGGGATCCTCGCCGGCGGCCAGAGCCGCCGGATGGGGCGGGACAAGTCGCTGCTCCCCTTTGACGGCAGGACGGCCATCGGGATCATCGCGGAGGAGATGCGGGATTTCCCTGAAACGCTCATCTCCGCGGCGGAGCCGGGCAGGCTCGACGCCCTCGGCCTGCCCGTCTGCCGGGATGAACACAGGGGCATCGGCCCCATCGAGGGCATCCGGCGGCTCCTGGAGACGGCAAAGGCGGAATACCTATTCGTCTGCGCGGTGGACATGGCCTTTATCTCAAGGGAGGCGGTGCGCGCCCTCGCCCGCCGGATCTGTCCGGAATATGACTGCTATGCGATCACCCGCGACGGCGTTCCCGAACCGATGTGCGCCATCTACTCCAAAAGGGTCCTACCGGTCATCGAGCGGCTGATTTCCCAGGGCAGGTATCGCCCGCGCGAGATCTTCCGGGAATGCCCGACCCTGTATATCCCGCTGGAATCCTCCGGTTTGGGTCCACGAATCCTTATGAATATCAACACCCCGGAGGACTACGAGAAAGCGCTGCAGGCGTACAGATCCACCGACCTGTGATCCTGCCCGGGACGGACTTTATTGAATACTGCTTATGACGAGGATGTCGCAGATTACGCGCCTCACACGGCGACAATAGATGTAAGAAAGGAGACAATCACACAATGAAAAGGTTTCTTGTGGCCATTCTGATAATGGCCATGGGCTGCGCAGCCGTTTCCGGCGCTCTGGCGGAGCAGGCGAAGGCGGCGGATGCTCCGCTGCCGGGCAAAGTGCTGATCCTGCCCAGATTCGAGATTGGGGAGATGGCCGGGGATTTCCCCGGCGGAGCCCAGTATTACTACGACGCGTATCTGGCAGATGCCGAAGCCTTCGAGGTGCCTCATGGCGCGCCCGGCGCGAAGCTGTATTACAGGGACGGCGTGGCGCTCTGCGTGCTGGGCATGGGCAAGGTCAACGCGGCGCTCACCACCATGGCCATACTCTCGGATGCGCGCTTCGATTATTCACAGGCCTATATCCTCTCCACGGGCTGCGCGGGTTCGGCCGCGGAAGCCACGGTGATGGGAGACGTCTTCCTGATCACGGCGGCGGTGGACTACGATCTTGGGCATCATGCGGACGGCAGAGACCTTGCGGATCCCGAGGGAATCTCCTGGTTTCATAACGCGGATTTTGACGAAGCGGCAGTGGTCCTTCTGAATCAGACGCTGGCGGAGAAGGCTTACGCGCTGGTGAAGGACACGCCGGTGGAGACCACCGAGCGCACGCGGAATTACATGCTTCACGCCTTCGACGGCGCGGCCTGGGCCGTCCGTGATCCCCTGGTTCTCACCGGAACCACCGTCACAGGCGACAATTACTGGAAGGGCACGCACGGACACGCAAATGCGCTGCGCATGGTGGAAACCTACGGGTGCCCCGATCCGTATGTGACGACGGAGATGGAGGATGTCGCCGTGGCCCGGGCGGCGCAGTGGATGGGCCTTCTGGACCGTCTGATCGTGATTCGCGGCAGCGTGAATATGGATGTGTTCATGCTGGGCGCCACACCGGAAAGCCTGTGGAGCGATGCAGAAAACATGACGCTGGCCGTTGAGGACAGCGTCGAAGCAGCCGACATCTTCCCGGTTTCCATGAAGAACAACTACGCAGTGGGGCGGATCATCATCGACAGCATCCTCTCCGGGGAATTCTGATCGGTGAATGTCCTATCTGGAGTGTGTTTCTATAATCCCCGAAGCGCGGTTTCGGTTCTACGTCAGAACAACATGTTCAGTCCGGCTACCGCCAGCCCTGCGATGGGACAGGCGATCAGCGTCCACAACAGTCCGTGCTCCGGAATAGCCAGGGTTTTCAGCCACTCCCAACGTTCCCAGGCCTTGCAGTGCTCCGCGCCTTTGATGAAGGGTTTGGCTTTGGGCGGCAGCCAGCAGTCGAGGATGATAAAATCGGACAGGCTTACCATGGTCATCTCCACATAGCCCGCCCAAAACAGGTTCCAGAAGCCGGTCATACCCGCAAAATGCGCGCTGACCGCCCAATAGACAAACAGCACCAGATACAGTGGATACAGAATCAGCTTCATGGTGCGGACATCCTTCTTCTTCACAAAAGGAGCCGCCACCTGCCTGATTTCCTTCGGGAACATCGTGCTGTAGGCCTGCGGTACCAGCAGGAAGCCAAGCCCGGCCACCGCGTTGAACAGCATGGACATGGACAGTCCGTCCAGGATGATTCTCGGCCAATTCATTTTGATTTCCTCCTATAGTTAATCTCATCGTGACAGGCGTTCCCACCCGACAGGTCCGAATGCCGGATGAATGTCGCGTGGCGGCACAGGCTTTCATACGAGGTCGTGTCCGTCATACCAAAAACCTTGCGCAGACCGCGGCGCCTTAGAGTGTGTTTCTAAATTCCACAAGATGCATTTTCGGCGCCTTGAACTGCATTTCTGCGTTGGTTTCCCTTGACTTGCATCCACGGGCCTGCCGGCCCCATCTCGCTGAAAACAGTCCGCTGGACTGTTTTCCGGGCGCTCGATGCCACTAAGCCTGCGGAAAACCGCCTTGAAATGCAGCCCAATCCACTCGAAACTGCACATGTCTCATTTTAGAAACACACTCTAGGTAGCTACTGAT
>CAMVBO010000014.1 GCA_947165745.1 uncultured Clostridia bacterium
AAGGCCTCGTTCAGCTCGTCCTCGAAGGTGATCTGCTTTACAAAGCCGCGCTCTTTCAAAATATCCAATGCGTTCATATCTATTGCATCCTTTCTTTTCGGAATTTGGAATGAGGAATTGTGGATGAAATCCTCCGGGTTTCTTTGATTGACAAGGATGAGGAACCGCGGTTTGAAAATCATTATACTGAGTCAAATTCGTCAGGATTTGTACCGCCACTCTAATTCCTATTTTCTGATTTCTCCAATCACTTTCCCCAGTCGCGCCATGCCTGCTTCGATGGTGGGGATGTCGGACATAGAGAAGTTCAGCCGCAGGGTGTTCATATGGCCGCCGTCGGTGTAGAAGTGGGTGCCGGGGACAAAGGCCACGCCGGCTTCCACGCCGCAGTTGAAGACCTCCATGCCGTCCATGCCCTCCGGCAGCTCCGCCCATACGAACAGGCCGCCCTGGGGCACGGTGTGCTTCGTGCCGGCGGGGAAGTGGTCGAAGCCCTGGAGCATGGCGTTCAGCTGCTTTTTATAATCGCCGCAGATGCGCGCAAGGTGCGCCGGCATCAGCCCCGCCCGCAGGTAGGCGTCCACGATGGCCTGATTGAGAAGCGGCGAGTGCACGTCGACGCTCTGCTTGCCGATGACCATCTTCCGCAGCAGCAGCGGGTTGGTCACCGCCGCCGCGCCCAGCCGCATGCCGGGGGCCACGTACTTGGAGAAGCTGGACATGTACACCACCCAGCCCTCTTCGTCGAAGGACTGGATCGGGGGCAGCGGCTCGCCGGAGTATCGCAGGTCGCGGTAGGGGTCGTCCTCGGCGATCACCACGCCGTATTTCGAGGCCAGCGCCGCCAGCGCCTTCCTTCGCTCAAGGCTCAGGGTGATGCCGGTGGGGTTCTGGAAGGTGGGGATCACATACATCAGCTTCGGGTGGTGCTGCTTGATCAGCGCCTCCGCCGCCTCCACGATCACGCCGTTTTCGTCCGTGGGCATGGGGACGAGCTTCGCGTTGTATTCCCGCATGGCCTGGATCGCGCCCAGGAAGGTGGGGCTCTCGCAGAGCACCGCGTCGCCGGGATCGATCAGCACCTTTAACAGCAGGTCGAAGGCCTGGCTTCCGCCCTGCACCGGCAGCACCTGGCTGGCGTCGCACTTCACGCCCTCGGTGTTCAAAAACGCCGCCGCGCTCTCCCGGAACGGCATAAAGCCCTCCGTCGCGCCGTACTGCAGGAGCGTGGTGCCGTATTGGTTGAGCACCTTGCCCGACAGCTCCGCGATCACCTCCGGCTCCAGCGCGGTATTGCTGGGATTGCCGCCGGCAAAGGAGATCATCCCCGGCCGGGCCAGCAGCTTGAAGATATCGCGGATGGCGCTGCCAGTGATGGGCCGCATATGCTTTGCGAACATTTCCTCGGTGAATTGCATTGTAAACGCCTCCATAAAACAATCGCCTTCCCTGACCGGGAAGGCGATTGTGAATCGCGGTACCACTTCCGTTCGCCGCGATGGTACATCGCGGCCTCGCGTGCGCTGTTACGGGCGCGCCCGGACGGCCTACTGCGGCAGAGCCGCGCGTTCAACCGCCCGCTCCGGGATGTATTCGTCCGCGCGCCTTCGCTCCCTTTCACCAACCGGGGGCTCTCTGGATCCGGCCGACGCGGCCTACTTGTTCCCATCATCGCGTGTGTTTTTCTGTAGGATGATGATAGCATGGGTTCGGGCGGTTGTCAAGGGCGGAGGGGTAAAAATTGGTTTGCTCAGCAAATCATGGCGGATCTGCCCCTGCAAATCCGTATTTGTATTTTCCACAAATCTATGCTATCATATAATATAGAAACCTATGCACAACAACGGGGGCCTGTCCCCAAGAGGTACGTCCATGTCCACATTCAGCTTTGCCGAGGGCGCGGCGATGTTCGACTCCACGCCCATCGAAAATCTGTTCCTGCTGGAATACCTGCCCACGGCGCCGGAGGCGTTTTTGCGCGTATACCTGTATACGCGCGTGCTGGCTCTGCACCCGGAGCTGGGCGGCGACCTGCCGCAGATGGCCCGCGCCCTGCGCATGGAGGAAGAGACCGTCTACGACGCCTTCACCTACTGGGAACAGCAGGGCCTGGTGCGGCGGCTCACCGACCGCCCGCCCACCTATGAGCTGCTGCCCGTGCGGGCGGAGAACCAGGCGGCCGTCAACCCCATGGAGCGGGATTACTACGCCTACCGGGACTTCAACGCCTCGCTGCAGGCGCTGTTCGGGGTCAAGGTATTGGAAAACCATGAATACCGCATCGCCAATGACTGGCTGAATGTGTTTGGCTACGATCAGGACGCCGTAATACGGCTGGTCCAATATGGCATCGCCACTTCCCGGGTCAGGGAAGGCGAGCCCAGCCCCGCCAGCGTGTTCAAGCGGATGAACGCGCTGGCCGAGAAGTGGGCGGACGAGGGCTGCCGCACCCTGGAGGACGTGGAGCGGGCCATCGCCGAGCGGCAGGGGGCCTATCCCGTGGCCCAGGCGGTATTGAAGCGCTTTTCCCTGCGCCGCAAGCCCACGCTGGACGAGCTGGATTGCGTGAAGCGCTGGATGGGCGAGTGGAAATACACCGAGGACCAGATCCTGGAGGCCTGCGGCGAGACCACCAAGGCCCGCACGCCCTCCTTTGGCTATCTGGATTCCATATTGAAGAACCGGCTGGACGACGACCAGGTGTTCTGGGACGACCTGACCGGGGCGCTGAAGGAGCTGGATTCTGCCGGCGCGAAGCCCACGCCGGAGGCGCTCAAGCGCTACGCGGCGCTGCGCCGGGCCGGCTTTGAGAAGGAGACCATCGAGCTGGCGGCGGTGCGCTGCCACGAGCGAAAGAAGACCCGCTTCGAGGACGTGGAGAAGATGCTGGCCCAGTGGGGCGGCATGGGCGTGTACACCGCCGAGGCCGCCCGGGCCTATGTGGAGGAGATGTGCCGCAAGGAGGACGCGGTCGCGGCGCTGCTGGAGGCCGCCGGTTCCCAGAAGCGGCCCGCGAAGGATGATCTGGCCCTCTACGACGGCTGGACGGCGAAATACGACCCGGCGCTGATCGCGCATGCCGCCGCCTGCGTGAAGGGGCAGTATCCGCCCATGGAGAAGCTGGGCGAACTGCTTTCGACCTGGGAGGGCGAGGGCGTGAGCACCGTGGAGGCGGCGGAGGCCTGGCAAAAGGCCCATAAGACCGATCGCAAATCCTCCGGCAAGGGCGAAAGAGTGCCCGCCAACCCCGCGCTGGACTACAGCCAGCGGGAGTATAAGGATGAGGATTTTGGCGAGGACTTCTATTATGACGTGATGAAGAAACACAAAGAGGGGGGCGATCAGGCATGACCCGTTCCGAGCACATTCGCGCCTTGCTGGAGGAATACGCCCGGCAGCGCGCCGAGAACGAGGCGAACCTGCGCGAGCGCACCGACGCGGCTTTTGAGAAGGTGCCGGAGATCGCCCGGCTGCGCGCGGAGAACGCCAGACTGGCGCTGGACGCCATGCGCAGCATACTCACCCGGCAGGGGGCCGAGCAGCGGGCGGCCCTGGCGGCGGACATGAAGCGGCAGGGCCGGGCCAACAACGTCCGCATCCGCGAGCTGCTCAGCCAGGGCGGCTTTCCGGCGGACCAGCTGGAGCCCCGGTATCGCTGCGAAAAGTGCCGGGACACCGGCTATGTGGGCGACGCGCCGTCCCGGTTCTGCGACTGCTTCGAGGCGCGACTCAGGCTGCGGCTGCACGAGGACGGCAGCATGGCCGGCGTGGGGGAGCAGAACTTCAGCACCTTTGACGCAGGCCGCATCCCGGAGGCCGACGGGCAGCGGGAGCGCATGCTCGCGATACGGGATACCTGCGAGGAATACGCCGACCGATTCCCGGACACGGACATCCGCAACCTGCTGTTCACCGGCCCCGGCGGGCTGGGCAAGACATTCCTGCTGAACTGCATATTCGAGCGGGTCACGGATCGGGGCGGCTCCGCCGTGCGGATCACCGCCTTCCGCCTATTCGAGGCCATGCGCCAGCAGCACGTGGGCAACGACGGGGACTACGCGGGCTTTTCGTCGCTGATCGAGGCGCCGCTTTTGCTGATCGACGACCTGGGCACCGAGCCGATGATGCGCAACATCACCGTGGAATACCTGTTCACGCTGCTGAACGAGCGCGGCGCGGCCAAGCGGCACACCGTCATCGCCACGAACCTGACGCCGGTGGAGCTGAAGGAGCGCTATGGCGAGCGGGTGGCCTCCCGGCTGCTGGACAAGTCGGCCTGCTGGACGATTCAGTTTACCGGGAAGGATTTGAGAAATCTGTGAGCGTCGCGGAGGAGGTATTCGCCTTTCTGGACGGGCTGGGCCTGTCGTATAAAACCGCGGAACACGCCCCGGCCTTCACCATGGCGGACTGCGCCGCCGTGGACCGGGAACTGGGCGCACTGACGGTGAAGAACATCTTTTTGACCACGAAGAACAAAAAGACCTGCTGGCTGTGCATCACCCGGCCGGACGCCCGGTTCCGCACCGCGGACATTTCAAAGCAGATCGGCTCCAGCCGGCTGAGCTTCGCGCCGGAGGATACGCTGTTTGAAAAGCTGCGCTGCCACGGTGGCTCCGCCAGCCCCATGGGCCTCATTTTCCCGCAGGCCGAGGGCGTGGGCCTGATCGTGGACGCCGCCCTGCGCCGCGAGCCCGTCCTGGCCTTCCACCCCTGCGACAACAGGCGCACTCTGGCCATGGCGGGGGAGGATTTCTTCGGAAGGTTCCTGCCGACGGTGGGGGCGCGGGTCGTGGACGTGGAGATCCATGACTTTTTGGAGGGCTAAATCAACGAAAAAATTTGGAAGGCTAAATCAACGAAAACCGGCTTGTTTTCTTTACCTTGCGGCACTATACTCTTGCGATGCGCCGGGAACAAACGCCCTGGCGCGCACAATTCCTGAGAACAGGAGCGTGAGACTATGATGGGTGAAGAGGCCTACGCGCGGGCGCGCAAGATAGGCTTGAAGGAATATCACGGGCGCATGCTGCGCCGGGAAAACCCCTTCCTCCCGGCGCTGGAGGAGATCGAGGAGCGGATGAACGCGCTGAGCCATGTACCCGTGGGCCTGGAGCAGATTCCGCTGGAGAAGGTGGTGGGCACCGCCTCCAAGGGCCGCACCAATGCCTTTGCCGCCAATTTCATGCCCATACTGGACCCCGGCAGCGAATTTTCCGCCAAGTGGAGCGTGCTGTATGAGGGCATCGTGGAGCAGGGGCTGAACCAGCCGGTGAATGTGCTGGAATACCTGGGCCTATACTACCTGGTGGAGGGCAACAAGCGGGTCAGCGTGATGAAGTACCTGGACTCGCTGTTCATCGAGGCCGAGGTGACCCGCATCCTGCCCCCGCGCAGCGACGACCCGGAAAGCATCCTCTATTATGAATATCTGCCCTTTTACGCGGACACGAAGATCAACTATCTGTGGTTTTCCAAGCCCGGCAGCGTGGCCAGGCTCTACGAGCTGACGGGCAAGACCCCCGGCGAGAAGTGGACCAGCGAGGAGCGCAGCGACTTCAGCGCCGCCTTCATGCGCTTCCGGGGCGAATACAAGGCCCGGGAGGCCGTGAGCGACGCCAAGAAGCTGCCCGCCACCACCGGCGACGCCTTTTTGATCTACCTGGACGCCTGCGGCTACTCAGGCGCGCCCCGCAAGTACGGCCAGGAGATGAAGGGCGAGATCAAGGCCCTGTGGGGCGAGTTCGAGAAGGAAAACGAACCGGAGAACGTGGCGCTGATCATGAAGCCGGACGAGGTGAAGCAGGGCGGCGGCCTGCTGAACACGCTGTTCGGCCCCTCCAGCGTGAAGGTGGCCTTCCTCTACGCCCGGGAGCCCAGCCAGAACGGCTGGACCTACTGGCACGATCTGGGCCGCATCAACATGGAGAACAACATGGGCGACCGGGTGAAGACCACTGTGTGCGTGTGCGAGGACCCGGACAATTACGAGGCGGAGCTGGAGCGGCTGATCGACGAGGGCAACAACCTGATCTTCGCCACCTCGCCGCTGATGCTGTCGGCCTCCATGAAGGCGTCCATCAAGCACCCGGAGGCAAAGCTGCTGAATTGTTCGCTGCTGGCCAGCTGGCAGCGGGTGCGCAGCTACTACGTGCGGCTGTACGAGGTCAAGTTTTTGATCGGCATGATCGCCGGCGCCCTGACGGAGAACGGCAAGATCGGCTACATTGGCGATTATCCCATCGTCGGCGCGGCGGCCAACATCAACGCCTTCGCCCTGGGCGCGCGGATGGTGAATCCCCGGGCCAAGGTGATCCTGGAGTGGTCCTCCCGCAAGGACTTCAACCCCGACGATCCCTTCGGCGACAAGACGGTGGAGATCATCTCCAGCCGCGACGTGGGCGCGCCCAGCCACCACGCCGTGGAGTACGGCCTGTATTCCCAGCGCGACGGCAAGACGCAGTCCATCGCCATTCCCGTGCTGGACTGGAGCCGCATCTATGAAACGCTGGCGCGCAGCGTGCTCAGCGGCAGCTGGAACAACACCGGCACCGGCCCGGCCAAGGCCGTGAACTACTGGTGGGGCCTGTCCTCCGGCGCGGTGGACCTGGTGATGTCCCAGCGCATGGACATTGGCCTCAAGCGCCTGGTGGAGCTGGTGAAGGAGCACATCCGCGAGGGCGTGTTCTGGCCCTTTGAGAGCATCATCCGCGATCAGGCGGGGGACATCCGCTGCCCGGTGGACGGCAGGCTTACCCCCGCGGACGTCATCGCCATGGACTGGCTGGTGGACAACGTGGTGGGCGGCTTCCCGGCCATCGACGAGCTGCGGGAGCTGACCCGCGCGCTGGTGGAGCTGCAGGGCATCAAGGAGATCGAGCTGCCCGCGCCATCGGCGTTCAGCTGGAAGGCGGAGGAAGTTTAGGGAACAGGGAAGAGGGAGTAGGCAGTAGGGAGTAGGGAGTAGGGAAACCCGTCAGTCGCCTGCGGCGACAGCTCCCCTTGAAAGGAGACGCAAGACTGCCGCGTCACTATTGCGGGCTGCCCGTTCCCTGTGATTTACTACAAAAGGGGCGTTGAGTATGCGCATCATGGTCCTTGCCGACGTGGCGGACAAGGCGCTTTGGGACTACCTGGACCGGCGGCTGCTGGAGGGCATCGATCTGATCCTCTCCAGCGGCGACCTGCCTGCGGAATACCTGTCCTTTCTGACCTGTTTTACCCACGCGCCTATACTCTACGTCCACGGCAACCACGACAAGCGCTATGACAAGAAGCCCCCGGAGGGCTGCATCTGCGTGGACGACGACATCTTCGAGGTGGACGGCGTGCGGGTGCTGGGCCTGGGCGGCAGCATGCGCTATCGCCCGGACGAGCCTTACATGTACACCGAGAAGGAGATGGCCCGCCGCGTGCGGAAGCTGTGGCGGAAGCTGCGCAGGCACAAGGGCTTTGACATCCTGCTGACCCACGCTCCGGCCCGGGGCCAGGGCGACATGGAGGACATTCCCCACCGGGGGTTTGAGACGTTCCTGACGCTGATGGACCGATGGCACCCGAAGTACCTGGTCTACGGCCATGTGCACCAGGAGTACGGCGCGACGAAGTTCGTGCGCGAGCGGCAGTACGGCGAAACCACGCTGGTGAACGCCTACAAGCGATACATCATTGAAATATGACGGAGGCCGCCCATGTCTTTAAAACCCTACAAGACCCTGCTGAAAGCGGCGAGCGACGAGTTCATCGTGAACAAGTCCCGCTTCATCGGCCACGGCTGCCCCTGCGAAACGGAGGAGGCGGCCCTGGCCTTTTTGGCGGACATGCGCGCGAAGTACAAGGACGCCACCCACAACTGCTATGCCTACATCATCGGCCCGAACATGGGCGTGATGCGCTACAGCGATGACGGCGAGCCGGGCGGCACGGCGGGCATGCCCATCATCGAGGTGATGAAGACCCGGGGCGTCACCAACTGCGCCGTGGTGGTCACGCGGTACTTTGGCGGCATCCTGCTGGGCGCGGGCGGGCTGGTGCGCGCCTATACCCAGGGGGCGGTGGCCGCGCTGAACGCCAGCGGCGTGGGCGTGATGCACCCCACCGCGCGGTATTTGATGGAGATCGGCTATCCGCTTTTGAACCGCATGGATTTCTTTTTGAAGGACGAGCCGGTGCTGGTGGAGGACAGGGCCTTCACCGACGTGATCACCTACACGTTTTGCGTGCGCTGCGCCGACGAGGCGGCCTTCCTCAAGCGGCTGACGAATATGTCCGAGGGCGTCGTGCAACCCCTGCGATACGAGGAGATCTACCTGGCCTGGCCGGAGGAGGACGCCCCGTGATGACGCATCGCGTGCCGGAGGGCCTGCGGGAGACGCCGCTGGAGAAGTACCTGCGCCGGGCCTGGCCGCTTGTGCCCGGGCGGGTGCTCAGGGATGCCCTTAAAAAGAAGAACGCGCGGGTGAACGGCGTCCGGTCCGGCGGGGACGCCGTCGTGCGCGGCGGGGACGAGATCGCGCTCTACCTCGACGCCAAGTGGCTGGAACCCTGGCCGGAGGTCCTCTGGACGGACGAAAGGCTGATCGTCTCCGTGAAGCCCCAGGGCCTGCCCGTGGACGTGGACCAGGACGGCGTGGGCGCGGACACGCTGCTGACCCGCCTGCAAAGGCGCTTCCCCGGGGCGCGGCTGTGCCACCGGCTGGATGCCGCAACGGGGGGCATCGTGCTGGCGGCGGCGGACGAGGACGTGTGGCGGCAGGCCTTCGAGGCCTTCCGGGACCACGGCGTGAAAAAGGAATATCACGCGCTGGCGCTGCACCGCTTTGACCGGCCGGAAGGCACGCTGAGGGCCTTTCTCGTCAAGGACGCGCGCCGCGCCGAGGTGCGCGTCACCCACCGGGACGCCCCCGGCGCCAAGCCCATCGCCACGACGTATCGGGTGGGGGAGGAGGCCGCGCCGGGGCTGTGTCACGTGATGCTGGAGCCCGTCACCGGCCGCACCCACCAGCTGCGCGCCCACATGGCCGACTTCGGCCACCCGCTGCTGGGCGACGATCACTACGGCGATCGTGCCGCCAACCGGCGCTTCGGCATGACGAAGCTCTGCCTCTGGCACGAAAAGCTGACCATTCCGGAAGGCAGCCCGCTGGCCGCCTATCGGGGCATGACCTTCGAGGCCCCCGCGCCGGAATGGATCAAATGAGGCGGGCGCTGTCAACGCCTGATTTCGCACGCACCAAGGAGGTTCCCATGCTCCACATCGTACTGGTCAACCCAGTAATTCCGCAAAACACCGGCAATATCGCCCGCACCTGCGCGGCGACAGGGGCGAAGCTGCACCTGATCGAGCCGCTGGGCTTTGAGCTGAGCGACAAGTATCTGAAGCGCGCCGGGCTGGACTATTGGCACCTGATGACCTATGAGGTGCATCCCGGCTGGGAGGCCTTCCGCGCGGCCTATCCGGACGCCGCGCTGCACTACGCCACCACCAAGGCGCCCAGGGACTACTGCGCCGCCGCCTATGGCCCGGACGACTTCCTGGTGTTCGGCCGGGAGACCAAGGGCCTGGACGAAGAACTGCTGGCCGCCAACTACGACCGTTGCGTGCGCATCCCCATGCGGCCGGACGCCCGTTCGCTGAACCTGTCCAACTCGGTGGCCATCGTGCTCTACGAGGCGCTGCGCCAGCAGGGCTTCCCCGGCCTGTCCGGGGAGGGACACCTGCACCATACCGAGCTGCCGGGCGGCGAGTGGAAGGACTACGTTTGATACGCCTTGTGCAAAACTCACAAAAATCCCCGCAACAACCCCCCTGGGGGCTTGCGGGGACTTTTTGTGCTTTCTATAATCATAGCATCACACTACTACAGAGGAGGTTTTCCCATGCATATGGCGGACGCGCTGCTGTCTCCGGCGGTGGCGGCGACGATGTACATCGCTTCCGGCGTGGCGGCGGGCATTTCCATCGCTCAACTGAAGAAGGACGACAATCCTCAAAAACTGCCCACCATGGCGGTGACGGCGGCGCTGGTGTTCGCGGGCCAGATGATCAACTACACCATCCCCGGCACCGGCTCCTCCGGCCACATGTGCGGCGGCATGCTGCTTTCAGCGCTGCTGGGCCCGCACGCGGGCTTTCTGTCGATGATCGTGATCCTGGCGATCCAGTGCCTGTTCTTCGCCGACGGCGGGCTGATGGCCCTGGGGGCGAACATATGGAACATGGCGTTCTACGGCTGTTTCGTGGGTTATTACCTGATCTGGAAGCCCATCGTTTCCGCAGACAATGGCGACAAGGCGCGCCAGCGGCTGCGTATCATCATTGCCAGCGTCGTGGGCTGCGTAGTGACGCTCCAGCTGGGAGCCTTCTCCGTGGTGCTGGAGACCAGCCTGTCCGGCATCACCGAGCTGCCCTTCGGCGCGTTCGTGGCGCTGATGCAGCCCATCCACCTGGCCATCAGCCTCGTCGAGGGCCTGGTGACGGCGGCGGTTCTGGTGTTCGTGTACGAATCCCGGCCGGAGCTGCTGCGGGACGTGGACGCGAAGGCGGCGGGCGGCGCGAAGCGCTCGCTGAAGTCCGTGGTGATCGTGCTGGCCGTGGTGGCGGCGCTGGTGGGCGGCGGGCTATCGCTGCTGGCCTCCTCCAACCCGGACGGCCTGGAGTGGGCGCTGTTCGGCAACGCCGAGGCGGGCTACAGCGAGAACATGGGCCTGGACGAGGAGCATTTCGGCGTCAAGAGCGCGCTGGCCGACGCCGCCGGCAGCGTACAGGAGGCCACCTCCTTCCTGCCGGACTACGGCTTCGCGGGCAGCGACAGCCGCGCGGGCACCACGGTGTCCGGCCTGGTGGGCTCCGCCATGGTGGCGGGCGTGGCCGTGCTGATCTGCCTCGCGGGCGGCTTTTTCCGCAAGCGAAAGGCGAGCGCGAAGTAGCAGCTTCGGCGGGAACGATGAAGCTATGGTGTGGAGTTATAGATGGCGAAGGGGCCGGATTGCCACGGCCTGCGGCCTCGCAATGACGTGGCCATGAACCGGGTTTGTCACTCTATAGGAATGATGCATGGGATCAGCACGTCGTCATTGCGAGGAGCGAAGCGACGTGGCAATCCGGCTCTCCCAGATCAAAACAGCGCTGTCGTGATTTGCGCTACAACGTCACACTCTCTCTTATTACCGACAATGATATGAGCAAAATGGATTCCGCACTGCGGGAGCTGACGGAGATGGACGATCTCGCCGGCGGCGAATCGCCCATCCACCGCCGAAGCCCGCTGGCAAAGCTGCTGGTGACAATTGCATACATCGCCGCCGTGGTGTCCTTCGACAAGTACGCGCTGAGCGGCGTGGTGGTACTGGCGCTGTGGCCGGCGCTGCTGTTCCAGCTGTCGGGCGTGCCGGTGCCCACCTGTCTGCGCAAGCTGCGCTTCGCGCTGCCGCTGGTGATGGCGGTGGGCCTGTTCAACCCGATCTTTGACCGCGTCCCCCGGCTGATGGTCGGGGGTTTTGCCGTGTCCGGCGGCGTGATATCCATGCTGACGCTGATGGTGAAGGGCGCACTGTGCCTGTCGGCGTCTTTTTTGCTGATGGCCACCACAGGCATTGACCGCCTCTGCGCGGCGCTGCGGAAAATCCATGTGCCGGGCACGATGGTGACGCTTTTGCTGTTGACCTATCGCTATGTGGGCGTGATGACCGGCGAACTGGCGGCCATGACCGACGCCTATCACCTGCGCGCGCCGGGGCAGAAGGGCATCCACGTCTCCGCCTGGGGCTCGTTCCTGGGCCAGCTGCTGCTTCGGAGCATGGACCGGGCCGAGGAGCTCTACGCCGGGATGCGGCTGCGGGGCTTTCGAGGGGAGTTTTACTACGCGGACGCGGGGCCGTTCACCGTCCTGGACGGGCTGTTTGTGCTGATTTGCTGCGGCGCGTTTGCGCTGTGCCGGCTGGTGGACGTGGCCGCGCTGCTGGGAGAGCTGGCTGTATGATTGATGTGAAGGGGATTTCCTTCGCCTATGAGCCGGAGCGGTATGCGCTGCGGGACGTGAGCTTTCACATCGCCCCGGGGGAGGCCGTCGGGCTGATCGGCGCCAACGGCGCGGGCAAGTCCACGTTGATGAAGGCGCTGCTGGGTCTGATTCTTCCCGAGGGGGAGATCGCCGTGGACGGCGTGCGGGTGGAGAAGCGGACGCTGGCCCAGGTGCGGCAAAAGCTGGGCTATGTGCTGCAAAACTCCGACAACCAGATGTTCATGCCCACCGTGTACGAGGACATGCTGTTCGGGCCGATGAACTACGGCCTGACCCGGGAGGCGGCCGAGGCGAAGGCGGACGTGGCGCTGGAAAAGCTGGGCATCGCCGCTCTGAAGCACCGGCACAACCACCGGCTCTCCGGCGGGGAAAAGCGCATGGCCGCCATCGCCACGATCCTGGCCATGGAGCCCCAGGCCGTGCTGATGGACGAACCCACCTCCGCCCTGGACCCCTTCAACCGGCGGCGGGTCATCGACATCATCCGGGGCATGCACCAGACCCGGCTGATCGCCTCCCACGACCTGGACATGATTCTGGACACCTGCGAGAGGGTGCTGCTGCTCTCCGGCGGACGGCTCGTGGCGGACGGCCCCGCCAGGGAAATCCTGACGGACAAGGCGCTTTTGGAGGCGAACCGGCTGGAGCTGCCGTTGAGTTTAGGGAGTAGGGAGTAGGGAATAGGGAGCAGGATGGCTGAATCTCTACGCAAAATGCAATAATCCATGCAATATCAAAGAATCACTGCAAGCAAAAAATCACGTCAGCAAACCTTTGCCTCCCATAAGCGGGAGGCGTTTTTGTCCTCAAATCCTGTTAAATTTTCAGGTAATCGGAGAAAACCCCGGTTTTCCGGCCGAAAACCGGGTGCGCCTGCGCTTGACAAACAAAAATGATTATGATATAGTCTTATATTGCGTTAGTATGGACGGAAAGCCGCTTCCGCAGCCAAAACGCCGAATACGAGGGCGTTTTCAGGAAGATCGAAATTGGAATGTGCGCTGAAAATTCACATTCAAATCGAGATTTAACTCAGAATTAGCAATCGGCTTTGGCGGGAAAACGCTGCGCGTATGAGAACGAAGATAGGGGTGATTTAGGGAATGGCGCATCCGATGCAGATGGGCAAACGCACACGCATGTGCTTTGCGCGCATTGAAGAGGCACTGGCAGTACCTGATCTGATCGAGGTTCAGAAGAAATCCTACGAGTATTTCCTGAAGGAAGGGCTCCGCGAGGTATTGGCGGACGTATCGCCGATCACCGACTACAGCGAAAGCCTGATTCTGGAGTTCACGGATTACTCTCTGGACGACAAGCCGAAGTACACCGTGGACAAGTGCAAGGAGCGCGACACCACCTATGCCGCGCCGCTTAAGGTGACGGTGCGGCTGACCAACCGGGACACCCACGAGATCAAGGAGTCCGAGGTCTTCATGGGCGATTTCCCGCTGATGACCGAGCACGGCACCTTCATCATCAACGGCGCCGAGCGCGTCATCGTGTCCCAGCTGGTCCGCTCTCCCGGCGTATACTATTCCAAGGCCATCGACAAGACGGGCGCCGCGCTGTATTCCGCGCAGATGATCCCGAACCGGGGCGCCTGGATCGAGTATGAAACCGACTCCAACGGCGTGGTGTTCGCCCGCATCGACCGTGCCCGCAAGCTGCCCGTCACGGTGCTGCTGCGCGCCATGGGCGTGGAGAGCGACGAGGAGATCACCCGGCTGTTCGGCGACGACGAGCATGTGACCGCCACCATCACCCGCGACGCGCCCAGCGTGAACGACAAGGGCGAGCTGCGCTACAAGTCCCGCAAGGACCAGGCGCTGATCGAGATCTACAACAAGCTGCGCCCGGGCGAGCCGCCGTCGGTGGATTCCGCCACGAACCTGATCAATTCCCTGTTCTTCGACCCCAAGCGGTATGACCTGGCCCATGTCGGCCGTTATAAGTATAATAAGAAGCTGGCCCTGGCCCTGCGCATCTTCAACCAGATGCCCACCGAGGACGTGGTGCATCCCTTCACCGGCGAGGTGCTGGCGAAGGCGGGCGAGGCCATCAGCCGCGACCAGGCCGAGGCCATCCAGAACGCGGGCGTGAACATGGTCTGCGTGAAGCTGGCCGAGACCGACCTGAACATCATAGGCAACAACTTCGCTTTCTTCAAGCCCTTCATGGCCGGCTACGACCCCGAGCTGCTGAAGCAGTACGACGAGAGCGTCGTGCACTTCTCCGAGCGGGTGCATGTGCCCACCCTCATCAAGCTGCTGGAGCGGGTGAAGGAAGACGGCGCGCCCCTGAACCAGGCCCTGAAGGAGGCCTATAAGGACCTGATGCCCAAGCACGTGCTGGTGGACGACATCATCGCCTCCGTCTCCTATCAGTTCGGCCTGTTCCACGGCATCGGCGAGGTGGACGACATCGACCATCTGGGCAACCGCCGCCTGCGTTCTGTCGGCGAACTGCTGCAGAACCAGATCCGCGTGGGCATGAGCCGCCTGGAGCGCGTGGTCAAGG
>CAMVBO010000015.1 GCA_947165745.1 uncultured Clostridia bacterium
TTGGGGGTTAGGGATTAGTCCCTAATCCCTAATCCCTAATCTCTCAATTCTCCAAAAAGCACTTCTGCCGGTCGATCGTTTCGTTCTGCTGGACGACAAACTGGCTGGCGAGGCCGCGGGCGTGGGGTTCGGCGGCGTCGTAGGTGTTCAGGGCCTTGGTCATTTCGATGACGCCCATGGTGGCCCCCTGGATCACGATTTCGGCGATGTGGGCGTCGGAGCGATCCGCCAGGGTCTCCATCTCGAGCCCCACCCACATGCCGGCCCGGGCCATGGGGCCGGTGGGCTCCGCCCTGCCGCCGGCGTCGGCAAGCGCCCGCTCGCCCTCCTTCTGGGTCTCCAGATATTCCGCCTTTTCCTTGTTCAGTTCCTCCCGCATGGGGCCGCCCTCGGCCTTGTTCAGCAACTGCTCCACCGCGTCCCGGCCCGTGCGGGCATTGCGCACCACGTCCTGCAAAAGCTGTATGGTTTCATTCATATCAATCCCTCCCGCGCATTATTTTGCACGGGAGGGATGATGTTATGGGTGGGAATATCGGGCAAATGGTCAGCGCTCGCCGGCATAGTTTTCCCGCAGCGCCAGCATCCTCGCGTCGCCCGGCGCCACCTTGAGCCCGCCCGCCAGGCGCAGGCTGGCGACGTCGCGCCCGTTGCACAGCACGCAGTCCACCAAATCGATGTCGGCGACGCGAAGGGTGTCGGCGATGGCCTTCAACCGGGGCAGCTCCGCCTCCGCCAGTGCCAGGGCCGACGCCTCCATGAATCGCACCAGGTAGACGTATCGCGCGCCGCTGTCGATGGCCTCCACCATCACCCGGCGGGCCACGGCGGCGTCCCAGCAGTCGTCGGGCGCGCCAAAGTCGCTGTAGGTGATCAAATTGAAGTCAAAGTCGGCATAGACGGCCCAGAGGCCCGGGATTTCCGCCTCGCCCAGCCGGGGCCTCAAGAACGCCAGCACCTCCTGATAGCAGGACAGGCGCAGGTCGCTCTCGGCGTGCAGATCGTAATAGGCGCGCATCAAATCGCCGGTAATTTGAATCCAGTCGGCCAGCGTCTCCGTGATGCCCTCCACGGCCAGAAGCCGCTCCCGGGGCGCGGAGAACACGCCGCCCACCGAGCCGAACCGCGCCACCAGCGCCCGGGCCGCGTCGGAGAGGTTTTGCCGCGGCACCGCGTAGTTCAGCACCAGCTCCACCATCTCGTGGGGGCGCAGGGCGTCCCAGCCCTCCCGCTCCATGCGCTGGCGCAGCCGCTTTCGATGGCCCTCCCAGACGGGGCGGCCTTCCCTGGCGTTGGACAAACGCGGCACTTCCTTTCACCGTCGATGAAAAATCAGAAATGAGGAATGAGTGGCGCTTCCGGCGCGGTATTTTATTCCTCACGCCTAGAGTGTGTTTCTAAAGTCCGGGATGTGCAGTTTCGAGCGTATCAGGCTGCATTTCAAGGCGATTTTCCGAAGGCTTACTGGTTGCAAGTCGAGGAAAAGCAACACAGAAATGCAGCCTTAGACGCCGAAAATGCATGTTCAGGATTTTAGAAACACACTCTAAGCAAGTCACTCTTCCACGCTGGTCTTATCCCGGCCGAAGACATCATAGGCTTGATTGATGACGTCCCGCGCCACGTCGGAGACGGGTTTTTGCGCCGCGCCGCCCTCCAGGGTGAGGGACAGGCTGACCGGCGCGCCGAAGGCGTCGGCAAACGCGCCCTCGATCAGTGCCTTCTTGCGCTCCAGCAGCTTCATGTGCATCATGTTCTTCTTGCTGAACTCCACGACCACCTGGCGCCCGTCGAAGCGGATGAACCGCATGGATTCCAGCGGCCCGCGAATGGAGGGATTCTCCTCCCGCAGGGCGGCGACGGCGTCCAGGTATTCCTGGGGCGGGGCGTCCGCGGGGGTGGGCGCGGGCTTCTCCGCGGGCTTTTCGGCAGGTTTTTCCGCCTTTACGACAGTACGGGCCGCCGACTTCGCGGGCCGCGCCGTCGCGCCGCTCTCGATCAGCTTCTCCACCCGCTCAAGCCGCTCTTCCATGGCGGCGTCCGGTTCCTTTTCCGGATGGCAGGCCCGCACGGCAGCCAGCTCCAATATCGTGCGGGGACGGGAGGCCCACTTGGTGTCCGGCTCGGCCCGCATGAACAGCTCCAGCATCCGGTTCAGCGCCTCGGGGCCGATCCGCTTCGCCTGCTCGCCAAAGCGGGCGGCGTCCTCCGGGGTGATCTCCAGCAGCTCCGCCAGACCCTCCCCCACGGCCCCGGCCAGCATGACGCCCCGCAGATGGGCCACGGTGTCCCGGATGAACACCTGGGGATCGCTGCCCCGGCGCATCACCTGGTCGATCTGGGTCAGCGCCGACGCGGCGTCGCCGTCGATCAGCGCGTCGGCGAAATCGAACATCGCCGCCCGGCCCGCCGTGCCCAGCACATCCCGGGCCAGCTGGCCGGAAACCTCGCCGTCGGTGTAGGAAAGGCACACGTCGAGCAAGCTCAGCGCGTCGCGCATGGCGCCCTCCGCCGCGCGGGCGATCTCCATCAGGGCCTCCTCGGACGCCGTGCGCCTGATGCCGCCCAGCACCACCATCAGCCGCTCCACGATGGTTTCCACGCCGATGCGGTGGAAGTCGAACCGCTGGCAGCGGGACAGGATCGTGGCCGGCAGGCGCTGGGGCTCGGTGGTGGCCAGGATGAACACGGCGTGCGCCGGCGGCTCCTCCAGGGTCTTCAAAAGCGCGTTGAACGCGCCGGTGGACAGCATGTGCACCTCGTCGATGATGTACACCTTGTACTTCGTCAGCGCCGGGGGATACTTGATCTTCTCCCGCAGGTCGCGGATCTCGTCCACGCCGTTGTTGGACGCGGCGTCGATCTCCACCACGTCCATGCTGGTTTCCGCCTTCAGCGCGCGGCAGATCTCGCACTCGCCGCAGGGATCGCCGCCGACCGGGTTCAGGCAGTTGATGGCCCGGGACAGCACCTTGGCCGCGCTGGTCTTGCCGGTGCCGCGGGTGCCGCAGAACAGGTAGGCGTGGGCGACGCGCCCCGTCATCACCTGCCGCTTCAGCGTGCGGGTGACGGCATCCTGGCCGACAATCTCGGTGAACGTGTCCGGCCGCCACGCCCTGTACAGTGCCTGATAGCTCATGGTAAAAACCTCCCGGGAACCTTCTTTCCATATTATAACCTGTTTTACGTAAAAACGAAAGAGGTTTTTCGCGTTCGAGGCAAGGAGATACAGCAAGTCGGGAAGAGTGGATTGCCGCGACGCTTCGCGCCCCGTATCCAACGCCCGCAAATATGTCCTCATTTTTAACAGCGCGGTAAACGCGAATACATCTACCGGGTCTATAATGCAAAATACAGGGTTTGCTTGAATATTTATGCAAACTAATGGAGGAACTGGATTTGAAAAAGATCGTTCTCACCGGCGGCGGCACCGCAGGCCACGTCACGCCAAATCTGGCGCTGATTCCCAGGCTCCAGGCCGACGGCTGGGAGGTGCACTATATCGGCGCGGCCAACAGCGCCGAGCAGGAGCTGATCGCCCGGGTGCCCGGCGTGGAATTCCACACGGTGGCCGTGGGCAAGCTGCGCCGCTACTTCGACCTCAAAAACTTCTCCGACCCCTTCCGGGTCATCAAGGGCGTGGGCCAGGCCACGCGGATCCTGCGCAGGTTGAAGCCCGACGTAGTATTCTCCAAGGGAGGTTTTGTATCGGTGCCGGTGGTCTACGGCGCGAAGCTGAACGGCGTGCCGGTGGTGACCCACGAATCCGATATGTCGCCGGGGCTGGCCAACAAGCTGTGTCTGCCCTTCTCCAAGGTCCAGTGCTGCACCTTCCCCGAGGCCGTGAAATACGCCAAGGGCAAGGGCGTGCACACCGGCTCCCCCATCCGGCCGGAGATCCTTCAGGGCGACAAGATCGAGGGCCGCAGGCACTTCGGTTTCAACGACAACCGGCCCGTATTGATGGTAGTGGGCGGCTCCAGCGGGGCTCAGGCCATCAACCAGGCGGTCTGGCAGGCGCTGCCGAGGCTGACCGA
The DNA here is from genome assembly GCA_947165745.1 of uncultured Clostridia bacterium. The sequence goes on from CAMVBO010000015.1 coordinate 4,038, forward strand.
GAACTTCCAGGTGCTGCACCTGTGCGGCAAGGGCAACCTGAACGCCGTGTACGAGGGCACCGCGAACTATGTGCAGCGGGAATACCTGAACGAGGAGATGGCCGACGCCTACGCCTGCGCCGACATACTGATCTCCCGCGCCGGGGCCAACGCCCTGTGCGAGATATTGGCGGTGCGCAAGCCCGCGCTGCTGATTCCCTACCCCATGGGGGCCAGCCGGGGCGACCAGCTTTTGAACGCGGAGAGCTTCCGCGCCCGCGGCTTCAGCCACGTGCTGCAGCAGGAGGATATGACCCCCGACACGCTGGTTAAGGCCGTGGAAAAGCTGTATCACGACCGCGGCGCGCTGTACGAGGCCATGGCCACCGAGCCCACCGGCAACGGCATCGATGCCGTGCTGGAGCAGATATACAAGTACGCGAAGAAGTAAAAGAAGGAGCGGCATATGTCGCTCTTTCTTTTTTATGAAGCTAAAAGCCGGCGATCGGACGACAGAACCTGCGATGCTGCCGCCTTTCTCTAAAAATGGGAAGGCAGGGCGGGCGCAGGGGCGGACTTTTCGCCAGAGCGCCGCCCCTGCAGGGAAAGCAAAACCGGATTGCCACGTCGCTTCGCTCCTCGCAATGACGTACAACGTCGCGCACAATGTCATTGCGAAGAGGGGCATTCATGTCCCGACGTGGCAATCTGGCTCTCAACGCATACCTCCATCGCTGCTCTCCTCCGCACGGGCGGCCTGCGACACGAACATACGCCCCTGCACATGCCTTTACACAAAACCCTCATTCGCCAGAAAAACCCAGTTTTCCCGCCATAATATTCACCCTGTCATCCACAGGACAAATTGCGCCGGGAAACGGACGCCCATTTTGACAAAAAATGCGTTTTAATCCGCTCTCTATGGACTTTTGGCACCCCTGATGATACAATAAGACTGATATGTTATCCACAACCTGTGCAAGAACAGGCTGTGGAAAGGCACGGATCAGACGGAGGCAAATTGGGTATGAATTACACGCCTGAGGACAAGGCGAAATGGGATAAGCTGATAGACATGATCGAGGCGTCGCTGAACGATTCCGGCCAGCGCCCCTTCTTCAACATATTCATCAAGCCTCTGAAGCTCTATGCCGTGACGGAAGACACCCTCTACATCAGCGGCGACACCGCCTTCAACCTGAACCACATGAAGCAGCGCTACGGCACGATGCTCTATAGCACGGTGCCGGTGGTGTTTGGCCGCCGCTATGAATTGGAATACTATCCCGAGAGCGAGATTGCCCGGATGGTCGTGAAGACGGAGCAGTCGTCGCTGAATGAAAAGTATACCTTTGAAAATTTCATCGTCGGCCCCAGCAACAACCTGGCCTTTGCCACCTCCCTGGCCGTGTCCCAAACCCCCGGCGACGCCTATAACCCGCTGTTCATCTACGGCGGCGTGGGCCTGGGAAAGACCCATCTGATCAACGCCATCGGCAACTATATCGTCCGGGAAAACCCGGGCATGAAGGTGCTGCTGATGACCAGCGAGGCCATGACCAACGCGCTGATCGAGGGCATCGCCAGGAAAAGGACCCACGAGCTGCGGGACCGGCTTAGGGGTGTGGATGTGCTGATGGTGGACGACGTGCAGTTCTTTGCCAAGACCAAAGCCACCCAAGAGGAGTTCTTCCACACCTTCAACAGCCTCTATGAAAAGCAAAAGCAGATCATCATCGCCTCCGATCGCCCGCCCAGGGAGCTGCCGGAGATCGAAGAGCGCCTGCGCAGCCGCTTTGAATGGGGCCTGACCGTGGACATCCAGCGGCCCGACTATGAGACCCGCGCGGCCATCCTGCGCCAGAAGGCGGAGGAAATGGGCATCGACGTGCCCGGGGACGTGATCGACTACATCGCCCAAAGCGTCAATTCCAATATCCGGGAGCTGGAGGGCTGCCTGAGAAACCTGAACGCCCACGCGGAGTTGACGAAGGCCCCCATATCGCTGGAGCTGGCCCACACGGCGCTGGCCGGACGCATCGGCCAGCAGGCCTCCCGCGCCGTGACGCCGGAGCTGATCATCGAAATCGTGGCCCGGCAGTACGAGCTGGAGCCGGCGGACATCATCGGCAAAAAGCGCAGCCAGAACATCGCCCTGCCCAGGCAGATCGCCATGTATCTGTGCCGCCAGCTGACCACCCTGTCCACCACCAGCATCGGCGAAGCCTTCGGCGGGCGAGACCACACCACCATCCTCCACGGCTGCGACCGCGTGGCCGACGCCATGGACGCAGATTTTTCGTTCCAGAAAAAGGTGGAGGAGCTGCGGGGATTCATCGAAAACAACTGAGCTGTGGAAAGTTTCGACCTTTTCCACCGCCGTTCCACAGCCCCTGTGGACGGCAAAACCCCCGTTCTACGGGGCTTCGATAGGGTTTTCCACATTATCCACAGCGCCTACTAATACGACTGCTATAAGAAATATATATATTATAAATATACTCTCGGGCGCGGGCGCTTCGGGAGTGAAACCAAGGACCTTCACACGAGGAGGAAAAGCTTTATGAAATTCACCTGTTCTGCCGCGACGCTGATCGACGCGCTGCAAATCGTCACCAAGGCGCTGCCCACCCGCACGCCCAACCAGATCCTGGAGGGCATCCTGGTGGAGACGGATATGAACGAAGTCATACTCACCTGCTCCGACGAGCGCATCACCATCGTCACCCGGATGGAGGCCTATGTCACCGAGCCGGGCCGAGGCGTGGTGCCGGGCAAGCTGTTCAACGAGATCGTGCGCCGGCTGACCGACGGCGACATCGAAATCGCCATGAACGAGCGCTTTATATTCACCATTCGCGGCTCCGGCAACCGCACCAACATCTCCGGCCAGGACGCGGACCTCTACCCCGCCCTGCCCGCCATCAGCGGCGAAAAGGAGATTTCCCTGCCCCAGGACATGCTCAAGGACATGATCCAGAAGACCGAGTTTGCCATCGCGGTGGAGGACATGCGCGAGGTGCTGACCGGGTGTCTGCTGGAGGTGGAGAACGGCGACGTGACCATGGTGGCGTTGGACGGCTTCCGCCTGGCGCTGAAGCGGGCCAAGTGCGGCGACGTGCTGGAGAAGCTGTCCGCCATCATCCCTGGCCGCGCCGTGGGCGACATCGGAAAGCTGCTCTCCGACGACCCGGAGGCCTTCGCCACGCTGTCCTTCGGCGGCGGCAAGCTGCACATCAAGCTGGAGAAGACGGATATCTACGTGATATTGGTCGAGGGCGAATACGTGCAGTATCGCCAGATCCTGCCGCCCCGGTTCGCCACCCGCGTGGTGGTGGAGCTGGAGCCCTTCCGCCGGGGCATCGACCGGGCCGCGCTGATCGCCCGGGAGGGCAACAACAACCTGCTGATTTTGAAGATCGCGGACGGCGAAATGGCCATCGAGGCCCACAGCCAGATCGGCGACGTGTATGAGAAGCTGGACGTGCAGCAGGACGGCGCGAACCTGAATATCGCGTTCAATGTGAAGTACCTGATCGACGTGGTGAGGTTCATCGATGCCGAGCAGATTGAAATCAACCTGAACAACGCCATCAGCCCCTGCATCATCACGCCCGTGGGCGACGCGGATTACGTACACCTGGTGCTGCCGGTGCGGACGGGAGCCACAAACTGAGTTTGACCAACTGCTGCCGCCCTTCTGTTCACGCTTTGCGCGCCACTGATTCAAGCGCGCAAAGCGTGTGTTGATTAGAGTGTGTTTCTAAATTCCCCAAGATGCATTTTCGGCGCCTTGAACTGCATTTCTGCGTTGGTTTCCCTTGACTTAGCGTCACTAAGCCTGCGGAAAACCGCCTTGAAATGCAGCCCAATCCACTCGAAACTGCACATGTCTCATTTTAGAAACACACTCTAGAGGAAATGGATTATGAAGACAGATATCGACACCATCGCCGCCATTGCCACCGCCACCGGCGCGGGCGGCATCGCCATCGTGCGCGTCAGCGGCGACAGGGCCGGGGAAATTTTAAATAAGCTGTTCATTCCCGCGAAAACGCGGGAATCCTTTTCGTCCCATCGGCTGATGTATGGACGCGCCGTGGATGGAAAGGGAGAGGCGCTGGACGAGGTGATGGCCGTGCTGATGCGCGCGCCGAACACCTACACGCGGGAGGATGTGGCGGAGATTCACTGCCACGGCGGCGGGGCCGCCGCCGGCGCGGTGCTGAACCGGGCGCTGGAGCTGGGCGCGCGAATGGCCCGGCCGGGCGAGTTCACCAAGCGGGCCTTTTTGAACGGCAGGATCGACCTTTCCAGGGCGGAGGCGGTGATGCAGCTGATCGGCGCTACCGGCGAGGCGGCGGCGCGGGCGTCCTTGCGGCAGCTGGAGGGAGGCGTGTCGGGCTTTGTGCGCCGGGTTTCCGGGAAGCTCACCGGCGTGCTGGCGCTGATCGAGGCCTCCACGGACTTTCCGGACGAGGTGGAGGAGGAGGCCGCTTCCCGGGAGGTGGCGGCGTCGCTGGAGGCGATCATCGGCGAATTGCGCGAAAACAGCGATGCCCGGCGGGCCCGCGTGCTGCGGGAGGGCGCGAGCATCGTGCTGGCGGGGCGGCCCAACGTGGGCAAATCCTCGCTGATGAACGCGCTGTTGAACCAGGAGCGGGCCATCGTCACCGACATTCCCGGCACGACCCGGGACGTGCTCACCGAGCGGTTGAGCCTGGGCGGCGTGGTTGCGGAGCTGTCCGACACGGCGGGCCAGCGGGGCACCGACGACCCCATTGAGAGGATCGGCGTGGACCGGGCGAAGCGGGCCATGGCGGCGGCGGACGTGGTGCTGGTGGTGCTGGACGCGGCCAGCGCGCTGGATGATTCCGACGCGTTGCTGGTGAAAAACGCGGACGAGCGGGCAATCATTTGCCTGAACAAGAGCGATTTACCGGCTGTGCTGTCCGCACAACAGCTGCGAGATATGACGGACGCGAGGATCATGGAGATCTCCGCTCAGACGGGTATGGGGATTTCGGGATTGATCGACGAACTGACCCGGCGCGTGGCGCTGGACGGGGAGCGTGAAGGGCAGCTGATGGCCCGGCGGCACATCGAACTGGCTCAGGCCGCGGCGGATTGCCTTGCCGGAGCGGTGCGGTCCATCCGCGAGGACATGCCCCTGGATACCGCCGCCATCGACATTCGCGAGGCGCTGGAGCGTCTGACGGAAATTACGGGAGAAAACGCCACCGAAGCCGTGATCGACAGGGTCTTCGCGGACTTCTGCGTGGGAAAATAGAGATAACGGTAAGCGAAGAAAGGCATTTTCATTCGACCACAAAGTCAAACCACGTTTCGGGAAAGGGCTCGCGGATGAGCCGGAAGTGCCACCACTCCGATTCCAGCGGCTCAAACCCATGGGCAGTCATAAGCTCACGGAGCAGCGCGCGGCGCGCGGCCTGGTCCGGGGTGAGGCCGTCGAAGCGGAAATTGGAGACGGGTCCGAAGAAGTCAAAGGGCCCGCCCATGTCGGCGTCCCGGCCGGCGCGGGGATCGAACAGCGTCAGATCCACGGCGCTGCCCCTGCTGTGGGCGGAGCGCCGCCCCAGAAAGTCCAGCGCGTACAGGTCGATCTTCTCCACATACGGGTAAAACCAGGGCTTCATGGCGGTGTCGTCCGCGTCCAGCACCCAGCGGTTGAAGTGATCCACGGCCCTCTGGGGGCGGTAGGCGTCATAGATCTTCAGCAGCCAGCCCCGGCGCAGGGCATCCTCCGACGCGGCGCGCAGGGCCTGGGCCGCTTCAAGGGCCAGACAGGCGCGGCCCGTCCGGTAGCCGTCCACGAGGCGGCCGATGAAGTTGTAGGAGGTGGCGTAGCGCAGCTCCTGGAGCACCAGCGGCGCGACCTGCCGAACGTCGGCAAAGCCCGCTGGAATCTTATAATTATTCATGTTTATGCATCTCTTCCGCGAATATTTCCGAACAGCGCAAAGGCGCATGCGGCGGCGGTCAAAACCATCGCGCAGGCGTTTGGCAGCATTCGCCAAAGTTCAAACAATGGGTTTTCCGCGCCGGTGGTTTTCAGGGGGATCAACGCTGCCGCGAGCCAAACCAGCCCCGCCGCCGCGCAGACGATCAGCAGCGATCGGTTGAAGGGGCGAGATTCCAGCGGCGAACGACGGAAGGGCGTCTTGCACAACTCGTAGAGCGTCAGCCCGGCGAAGAAGGGAAGGCCGACGCGATCAATATTAAAAAGGAAAAACAGGCCCAGCGCCGCGGCAGGATAGAGGGCGGTTTGAAGCGCCGACCGGGGCGCGCAGCGCAGGACGGAGGCGTCCAGCCGCCCCCGGACGCCGTCGCCCATCACCAGGCTTATGACCAGCGATACCAGTACGGCAAGCGCCGTCATGCCCGCCAATCGCAGCGGATACAGCGTGGATCCGGCGCTGTAGAGCAGCAATCCCGCCAGCGTGAACAGCGCCGTGAGCCCCTGGGCAAGGGCGGCGCTGCGTCGATCCCCTATTGCATACATGTATTCATAGAATACATATTCGATGTTGAGCAGGCATCCTGACAGGATCAGCGGCAGCGGATCGGGGATGTTCAGAGGCTTGAACAACGCGAAAACGCCGAAGGCGATTCCCCCGCCGATCAGCGTCGCCAGCAGCGCGCACTTCACGCTGCCGCGCACATGGCGAATGGCGGGCTGTTGGGCAAAGGCGATTCGGATGCCCCGGCTGGCGAACAGCGACAGGGCTGAGACGATGAAGGTGGAGATATAAAGCTCAATGGCGGCGCTTCCGGCGGGTCGCAGGAAAGCAGCGACGGCCAGCGCTGCGGGCAAGAAGGCGTCCGGCACGCGAACCAGTCGCATCTGTCTTTTGATCAGTGTCACGGTGTTCCTCCGGCTTGTTTTTGATACAAGTTATGCAGAATAATGTATATTTATGCTAAATCATTTCGGCGGCGATGCTGAACATGCCGGTGGTTCCGTCCCGCCGGGCGACGTACAGCAGCACGTCTTCGTGCGGCGCGACGCCGGCCTGCTGTAAATACAGCTCGCAGCTGCGCATGGCCAGCTCCGGGAAGTTGTTTTCCTTGCTCAGGTGCCCGAGGATGATCTGCCGGGTGCCGTGCAGGGCCAGCTCCGCCGCCGCCCGTCCGGCGTCGTCGTTTGACAGGTGGCCGTGGCGGGACTTGATGCGCTTTTTCAATTCATAGGGATAGCGCCCGGCTTCCAGCATGTCCGGGTCATAGTTGGATTCCAGCAACACCGCGTCCGACCCCAGCACATGGTTGAACCAGCCGTCGCGGATGCAGCCCAGGTCCGTGGCGATGGCCAGCTTGGCGCCGTCCACCTCGAAGGTGAAGCCAACGGGCTGGTTGGCGTCGTGGGGAATCGGAAAGGGCGTCACGTCGATGGAGCCCATGAAGAAATCCTGCTCCGGGTCGATGATGATGCGATTTTTGTCCGAAACGGCCCCGATCTTGCCGTACATGCCCTCCCAGGTGCCCTCCGTGGCGAACACGGGCAGATCATACTTGCGGGAGAGTATGCCGATGCCTTTGATGTGGTCGGCGTGCTCGTGGGTGACCAGTATGGCGTTCAGGCTCGCCGGGTCGACGCCCACACGCAGCAGTTCCTGGATCACCCGGGTGCCCGACATGCCGGCGTCCACCAGGATTTGCGCGTCGTCGCAGCCCACGTATATCGCGTTTCCGCTCGAGCCGCTGAACAGCGGCGAGAAGAGAAGTTCCATCTATTGTTCCTCTCTTTGTCTTTGTTAAGCTGAAAATACGGTCAATCCGTGCGAGTTTTGTCCCCTTCGACGCCAGTGAGATCGAAGGACGGAATGTATTTTTCGTCCGATGAGGAGAGCTCCTGCACGAAGCCGTCCTCCAAACCGAGATCCATCAGATGATCGACCACGGCCTCGTATTCCTCTGGGTAGAGACGCCGGCCCAGCTGATCCAGTCCTTCCACCTTGCCGAAGGGCAGGTACTGGGCCATCAGGCTCACCCACGCGCCGGGCAGGTTCTTCGCGATCCAATCCAGGATTGCCATGGACTCGTCCACGCAGCCGGGCAGGATCAGGTGGCGCACGATGGTGCCCCGGCGGATGATGCCGTCGTCGTCCAGCTCCACCGGGCCGGTCTGGCGCAGCATTTCCTTGAGCGCGGGGCCTGCAAAGTCGAAATAATCCCTCGCCGCCGAGTATTTCCGGGCGGAATCCGGGAGGATGTACTTCAAATCCGGCAGGTAAACCTGGACTTTTCCCTCAAAACGGCGCAGATTTTCCACTTTTTCATAGCCGCCGCTGTTCCAGACCACCGGCACAGGCAGCGGCTCGGCCAATGACTCCAGAATGGCGTCGGAGAAGTGGGTGGGGTTGACCAGGTTGATGTTGTGCACGCCCTGGCCGATCAGATTGAAATAGATCTCCCGGAGACGCTCGACGGTGACACACCTGCCAAAGCCCTGGTGGGAGATCGGGAAATTCTGGCAAAAGCGGCAGCGCAGCGCGCATCCGGAGAAAAACACCGCGCCGGAGCCCTTGGTTCCGCTGATCACCGGCTCCTCGTCATAGTGCGGGGCCGCGCGGGCGATCACCGGGTCCGCGCCCATGCGGCAAAAACCCGCGCCGTTTTCGCCGCGCAGGGCGTTGCAGTTCCGCGGACAGGCGGCGCAGACGTAGCTTTTCACAGGCAGCCCTCCCAACTTGTGCCATTATACATTACTAATGTTATTATCGTGCGGGTTTTGTTTCACGTGAAACAATGTTTTTTTGACCGCAATCGACAGAAACAGGCGTAAAACGCTTTGTTTCACGTGAAACAATGGAATTGCTCGCCGTCATGGTTCCGTCTGGCGGAATCCCTTGAGAAGAAAGGCCAGATGTGTGCGGGCGCAGCGATGGAAACCCCGGCTGTTTCACGCATTGTTGAGCCTTCTGCGCATCGTGATCAGCCACACCTCCGGCTCCGTTCCAACGCGAAGGTTCAACCCCTCGCATCCCACGCCCTGGGTTGTGAGAATGGGCAGGCCGTTTTCCACGGTCCAGCCGGCATGGTATTGATGCTCGCTGCCGGACAGATTCAAAAGATCCCGTCCAAAAAGAAGCACCTGGCCGCCGTGGGTGTGACCCGTGAGGGCAAGGTCGGCCCAGCGCCCGCCGTCCTGCGCCTCGCTGGTCACCAGGACCGGCAGCACCGCGGGGCTGTAGGCGGCCACCAGCACGCAGTCCCCCTTGGAGAAGGCGCTGCCGGCAGAGTTCAGGTTGGCGGATTCGGCACTGACGCCGATGATCCACAGGGTGTCCCCGCCGATGGTCACGGCGGCGCGGTCGTTGAACAAGGGCGTGATGCCCGCGTCGATCATCTGATTGACCAGCATCTCCTGCTCGGCATCCTCCGGCGCGGCCAGGCCGAACTTGCCAAGCGGCGCGTCAAAGCCGCTTATATATCGGAAGAAATCCGTCCGCGCGCGCAGCTGGGCCAGGTCCCGCCCGTCCTGACCGCCCGAGCGGTTCAATATTTTCAGCAGGGAAGGCGAGTTGTAGTCGCCGCCCAGGATGAGGATATCCGGCTTCAGCGATTGCAGCTTTTCAAACAGCGCGGCGCTCCTGGCCGCCGTGTTCAACCCGCACAGGTCGATGTCGGAGGCGTAGAGGATGGTCTTGCCGTCGAAGGCTGCGGGCAGGTCGTTGATCTCCACCTCCGCCCGGCGCACGCGCACGATCGAGGCATTCACCGCCGCAGCGCCGCAAAACAGCGCCAGCGCCAGCACAAGCGCGGCGAAAACGGCCAGCACCGCCCTGCCGCCACGGCTCATTTTTTTATTTTTTCTGCGTCTTCCAGCCATTCTTTTCCTCGATTTTACCGAATTTCGGCAGCGATGCGGCAAAGGGGCCGCAATGTGTTCGTCTTTTGAAAAAGCGCGCCGAAATGTACGGTTTTTGCCCGGTTTTGTTACAGCAGCGTCGTTGAAACCGGGTTCAACATCTATTATAATAATATTTGATATGGCATACAAGGGATATTAGCATCTGCCTGAGCCATGCCCATCAATACATTATTACTGGAGGATTCCATGGAAAGGAACCGAACGGGGCGCCTTCCATGGGCAATCGCTTTGTTGATCGTCGTGTTCGTCAGCGTCATCGCGCTGGTGGCAGGACGGATCATCAGCCGCGCCACCCACCGCAGCACCTATGACTATCACGCCATACAGCTGGCGTCCAACCTGGGGCTCGAGGTGGTGAACGACGGGTTTGTCTATTACGACGGCAGCTACATCGGCGCCGTGACCACCGGCGGGCGCATCAAGTGGAGCTACCTCATCGGCCGCAATGCCGATTTCGACGCCAATGTCAATGGCGTCGCGGCGTGGACGGGCGAGAGTCTGACGCTGATCGACGGCCAGACCGGCGCGCCCTCCTTCTCCGGCGCCATGGAGC